>SYCV01000218.1 GCA_005786805.1 Planctomycetia bacterium
ACCACCAGTACCAGACATATCAGAAAGTTGAAGGGAAGGAAACCGAGTCTGCTTGCCATGAAGATCGGCAGCAAGTTGGTCCGCGGAAATGGTGTTGGAGTAATCTGAGCCAGGCTTGGCTTTAAGATTGGCAGCAGTAAGCCAGGTATCCGCGCCACTATGGCCACCCTGGCTGTTGGGATGCCCCAAGCCGGAAAGCACGGTGAATTCCCCACGATGATCTTTCATCACTTCCAAGGTGGGGGAAAAAGTGTATTTATCGCCTGAGGTTGCAGGGACCCATTCAAGGATGTTCACACCATTGGGAATGTAGCAGCAAATCATCCTCGGGTGTGGGGCGGCAGATTTTTGCCAGGGCTTGAAAGTGGACGGAGCCGCGGAAAGTGAGGGAGTCATTGCTTCCAGCAAGGGAAGAGTCAAGGCGGCACCCGCGGCCCTTAGCACATGACGACGCGACAACGGTTTGTGAAAAAAGGAAGGCATGATTCTATTCTCCGATGGAATTTCCAATGACTTATTTTGTCGCAAACGCATCACTCGAAACGATAAAGTCAACAAGCGACTTGAGTGTGTATTTATTCCGCTTCATATCAGCGATGGCAGCCTTGACTGCCGGTTGATCAGAAAGGCCCAACTCCCTGCCATAGGCATATGTCATGAGCTTACTTGCCAAACAACCGAGGAACAAGTCTTCTTTGGCGAGTATTGCCTGCTGCAATCCAGCAACGCCTGCAATTTCGGTACCATCGGGCATTACAGAAGAGGCATCAATGATGGGATCATTTTTACCGACTCTGCCTTTGTAACCAAAGCCCTCCTGGTTTCGCCATTCGCCAGCGGCATCGTAATTCTCGAGGGCAAAACCGAGAGGATCGATTTTATTATGGCACCGAGCACATTGGTCCAATTGACGATGAATTTCAAGCCTCTTCCGCACCGTAGCTTTGTCGATGCCCGGGACCTTGGGTGCAATCTCACCAGCATTGGCAACGGGTAGACCCGGGTCAATTCCCATCAGATTTTTCAAGACCCATGTGCCCCGCTTTACTGGGGAAGTGCGGGTGCCGTTGGAGGTTGTGGTTAAAATTGATGCCTGGGTGACAATGCCACCGCGATGGACTGAAGGTGGAACGGCAACCTTGCGGAAGTGATCGCCTTTAACACCATTGATATTGTAAAAGCGCGCCAGCCTTTCGTTGATTACCACAAAGTCGGATTTGATGAGATTCCTGGCATCGAGATCGTTGAGCAAAATTTCACTAAAGAAGGATTCCGATTCTGCAACGATGGAAAGTTCAAGATGTCGGTCGTATTGAGGGTATAAATCACTAGCGGGCGGATTGCTTCCAACCTCACGAAGTCCAAGCCATTGGCCCGCGAAGTTTCGCGCCAACGCACCCGCCTTGGGGCTTTTTAGCATGCGATCTACCTGATGTGAAAGTGTGTTTTTTTCACGAAGGTTGCCAGAATCTGCAAGCTTTGAAAGTTCATCATCAGGCATGGTGGACCAAAGAAAATAACTCACCCTGCTTGCAAGTTGATGGTCGGTAAGGGAAGTTGCTTTATCTGAGGGGCCCTTTCTTTGGGGCTCTGCAAGGAAAAGAAAATTGGGGGAGCACAAAATTGAAACCAGTGGAAGCTTGATAGCTTCGACAAAGGTTTTTTCTTTTCGGACAGATGCATAAAGGGAAAGTTTTGCATCAATCTCGGAGGGCGATACGGGCCTGCGATAGGCCTTTCGCATGAAGCGAGCGAGAACTTCACGCGCGTATTCCTGTTCATTGGTGGTTTTTAAGGGTGAATCGAACAAGATGCGCGTATGTGTTTGGGGCGGCCATGATTCATAAATCGGGCCTTCGATTTCGAACCAGTCGATCAGAAGTTCCGGGCGGGCGAAGGTGTCTCGGTTTTGCATCCAGAAGTTTTCAAGCGCGGAGGGAATGGTGTAGGCATAATCAAAAAAGATGCCCGCGTACTCGGTGGTGAAACGAATGTTAAACTCATGGGTTTTGGGTTGGTCAACAGGTGCTGAAACATCGAACTCCGCAATCACCTTGGGTGTTGGGCCAAGTTGCTGACTGAACTTGATGCGTGCGGGGCCGTAATCATAGCGCCTGTCATCCTCGAAATGTTTCATGTCATTTTCAAAGGCTTGAAGGTGCCATTTGGCGCGCTCGGGCTGCTTGGCATCCTGTTCCTCTTGCCTTTGTTTAAGAATCTTTGAAGCGGTCTCTATAACCCGGGCGCGATTGGGGATGCGGGTGGCTGCATGAACCCGAACCGTATAAGTGCCAGCAGTGGGTACACGGAAATCCCGGGCATGCACTGAACCGGATGGGTGATGCATGACAACCCAAGCACCTTCCTGGCGATTGTGCCCGCCATTCACGAGTGGATTATTCTTGGGATCCAGACGCTTGCGCACCCGGTCGTTGGCATCCACGGTGGGTTCAAATTTCCACTTGATCATTTTAGGCTGATCGCCTTCAACCAAGGCACGGTCAAGAATTTGCTGGGCAGCCCCCAGGTACATCTCCAGATGCAAGGGAGAGATGGTGAGGGCGCCACCGTTATTATCAAAGCCTGCTGCGGGGGGATCCTGGGGAAAGGCAGAAGGGTCAAAATCAACCCCTAAAAGATCTGCCACCGTGTTTTTGTATTCATTGCGATTAAGCCTGCGCAAAATCGGGGACCTTTCCCGCTTCATCAGCTCCGCGGCCACAGCCTGCCCGGTAATCCAGTCAATAACGGTTGCAACAGCCTTTGCGTCGGGTTGTTTTTCCTTTTTAGGGGGCATCTCGTGACTGTTGAGAACATTCACCACTTCCCTCCACTTGGAACTGGCCGCAGGATCGGAAAAATCCAGGGACAACTGGGCGGGATCAATTGCAAAGCTGCCCTTGGGTTTTTCACCTGTATGGCATTGGTTGCAATGGGATTTAAAAAAGGGTGCAATGACTCGGTCGTAGCCTGATTTATCAACAGCGGCGAATCCACTAAAACCCCATAAAGACGGGATAATCGCCATAATTGCAACCAGATAAAAGCGCATGGATTGGAAATCTCCGCAAGAGGGGCCAAATTTAATGCAATCGTTCGCTCATTACCTAGGGGATTGTAACATATTAATTATCCTAAAAAAGAAGGCTGGAGGCCAAATTCCGCTGGTACTTTACCCTATGCTGAGTTAGTATTGAGTACCTGCCAATGTGATTTTAATTAATTCCAACCAGATGGATCCATGAAAACACAAACAATCCAAAACCTCCTGAAAAGTTCGATGTTTGTCATAGTGGGCTTGTGTTTGCTGCCTTTGGCATCCAAAGGCGAGGAAAAAATGCTCCCACCTTCAACATCCATTGAAAAGGCGATCGACTATTACATTGAAGCATCATGGAAAGAAAAGAAAATTAAACCAGCAGTTGCAGCTGATGACAACGCATGGTTGAGGCGTGTCACCCTTGATCTTGTAGGCAGAATCCCGACCTCTTCCGAGGCCAAATCATTCCTTGAAGACAAGGACCCCGCCAAGAAACAAAAATCCATCGAAAAATTAATCGCTTCCCCCTTGCATTTAAGGCATCAGGCGCAGGAAATCGAAACATTCCTGATGAACGGCACCAAAGGGGGGATGAGTGAATACCTGACCAAGGCGATCGCTGAAAATCGTTCGTGGGATCGCATTTTCAAAGAGATCATCCTTGCGGATGAATCTGATGCCTCCAATAAAGGTTCCAGCGATTTTCTTAAATCACGCGTCAAGGATCTGGACAGGCTCACCAACGATGTGAGCGTGGCTTTCTTTGGCGTGAATGTCTCATGCGCCCAATGCCATGATCATCCTTTGGTTCACGATTGGAAACAGGATCACTTCTATGGGATGAAATCCTTCTTTTCCCGCACTTATGAAGTGGGTAATTTCCTCGCGGAAAAAGAATATGGCGTGGTGAAGTTCCTTCCCAACAAGGGTAAGGAAAAGCAGGCGGATTTCATGTTCCTCACGGGGAAGACGGTAAAGCCCGCTGGTATGACCGAGCCCACCAAGGAAGAACTGAAAAAAGAAAAAGAAATGGTGGAGGAATGGAAGAAAAACAAAACCCAGCCACCAAAGCCCAAAACTTCAACCCGGGCAATGCTGCTCGAGCTGGCATTGGCCAAGGAAGACAGGGATTTCTTCGCAAAAGCTTTTGTGAACCAGACTTGGAATCGTTTTTATGGATTTGGACTGGTAATGCCCCTCGATCAGATGCATTCGGAAAATCCCCCCAGTCATCCCGAATTGATGAACTGGCTGGCCCGCGACTTTGCTGATAATGGTTTTAACATCCCAAGATTGGTAAAAGGAATGGTTTCCAGCAAGGTTTATGGCCTTTCCAGCCGATATGAAGGAGAGAGCACCCCGCTGGCAAAGGATTTCGCCATGGCCCGCCTAAAGCCCTTAACCCCGATGCAAATGGGAGTTTCACTGCGGCTGGCAGGTCAGTTCCTTACTGGAAACGACCAAGACAAGAAAATTGATGAGATTTCCAAGGGATCCAAGGGACTTGCTGACCAGTTTGCCCAGCCAACCGAGGATTTCCAAATCGGCGTTACGGAAGCCCTCTTTTTCAGCAACAGTAATCGTTTCCAAACCGAATGTCTTGGAGAAGGTAAGGATAAATTGGTGACCGCCATGACCAGCCTTGCGACCCCCGAAGAACAGGCAGACCTCGCGGTTTGGAGTGTTTTGTCCCGTGCTGCAACTTCCGATGAAAAATCCGTCATAGCAGGTTATTTGAAAAAACATGGAGCTAATCCGCAGGATGCCAGCAAACAAGTTTTATGGTCCTTGATGGCTAGCCCCGAATTCAGGTTCAATCATTAAAAAAGAAAGCGAGTCTCATCCAATGAGTAAGATTCGAAAAAACTATTGTGGCTCTAGCGAGCATGAGGTTTCACGCAGGCAGTTTTTAGGTTCAGCGGCAGGCGGGATCGCAGGTGCTTCCTTACTTGCACAGGAATCCTTGTCCGCTGAATTAAAGAAACAAGGCAAGAGTGTTATCCTGCTGTGGCTTGCGGGCGGTGCCAGCCAGTTCGAGACATTCGATCCCAAGCCTGGCGCGGTCACCGGGGGGCCTTTCCAATCGATTCAAACCTCTACCCCGGGCGTGCGTATTTCCGAACTCATGCCCAAGATGGCAGCACGCTTCAAAGACACATGCGTGATCCGCTCCTTGAACACCAGAAATGGCGATCATGGCAGTGCCTCACAATTGATGATGAGAGGCCGTAAGGACGAAGCTTCTTTAAAATACCCGGACATGGGCGCGGTTTTGGCTCGTGAACTTGGCAAACCTGAAAGCCAGGTGCCTGATTATGTTTCCTTCTATCTGCAGACTGAAGGTCGTAATTTCTCAGGCAGCGGATTCCTTGGCGCGCGATTCGGCCCAATGGAACTTTCCAAGAGCGTCATGCCCGAGAACATCAACAAGCCTGATCATATCAGCGAAATTGATTTCCATGATCGCATGGCTCTTCGAAACCTTTGGAGCAAAAACTTTGAACAAGGCAGGGTTTCGGGCACCCTTGCAAGCCATCAACAGGCTTATCTCCGGGTTAATGGCATCATGGACAGCCAGAAGCTCTTCGATGTCACCAAGGAACCCCAGAAAATCCGCAATCAATATGGCCCGACTCAGTTCGCTGAGCAGGTGCTTATCGCCCGAAGGCTTGCTGAATCCGGCGTTCCCTTCGTTCGCGTTGGCCGCGCTTGGTGGGATAGTCATGGCCAAAACTTCGAAACCCATCAGGAACTTGTTCCCGAACTTGATCATGTGATGGCGACATTGCTTACCGACCTTGAAGACCGGGGCATGTTGAAAAACACACTCGTTGTAACCCTCTCTGAATTCGGCAGAACCCCCGGGATTAATTCCAGCCTGGGCCGCGATCACTTTGCCAACGCCTGGAGCTGCTCCCTTTCTGGTTGTGGGATCAAGGGTGGTTCCGTGTTTGGCAAGACTGATGAGCGGGGCGACAAGGTGGTCGAAGGCGAAATCGGGGCTGCAAGGCTCTTCGCGACCATCTACAAAGCCTTGGGCATCAACCCGCAGAAAAACTACTATGTCGGCTCGCGTCCTGTCCCACTTACCGACCCGGGCACTGAACCTGTCAAGGAAGTATTGGCTTAACCCTTACACGAGGCAGACATGAACTACACAAGCTATAAAGTCGATAAAAATCTTAACAGGCAGGACATTCTATTCACGGTCGCCCGGGTTCCAAACTCGAGCAAGGCCTATGTCGCCGGATCAGATTTCAAAATCCATGAGATTGATTTTGACAATCCAAAGCCGGATCTTCGCTCCTTCCCCGCACACTCAAGTTATGTGACCGCCTTGATCCTCAAGGACGACACCCTCATATCGGGTGCCTATGATGGAAAGCTTTCATGGTGGAAAGCTTCCACAGGCGAGAAAATCAAGACATTGGATGCTCATAAAAAATGGATCAGACAAGCCGCACTCAGTCCCGATGGCAAATTATTCGCCTCGGTCGCGGATGACATGGCCCTTAGGATATGGGATATCAAGGACGGAAAAATGGTCCGCGAGATGACTGGCGAACACAAGCCACTCACCCCCAACGATTTTCAATCCATGCTTTACGCATGCGCCTTCAATAAGGATGGCAAGCTTGTCGCCAGTGCCGATAAAACCGGGCACATCGTTGTTTGGGAAACGCATACCGGCAAGAAAATCGCAACCATGGAAGCCCCGATCATGTATACCTGGGATCCAAGTGCCCGCAGGCATTCCATCGGTGGACCAAGGTCGCTGGCGTTCTCCCCCGATTCCAAACTGCTAGCTGTGGGTGGCACTGGGACAATCGGCAATATCGACCACTTGGAAGCCAATGGCCGCATTGAGGTTTTCAACTGGGAAAAGAGCGAAAGAGTCCATGAGTTTGTAACTGACAAATCCAAGGGACTTGTCGAGCACCTCGAGTTTCATCCCGATGGCAACATTCTTCTTGGTGCGGGCGGAGCAGGCGAAGGATTCCTTGCTTTCATCGATCTCAAGGAAAAGAAAGTGGCTCATCAGGAAAAAGCCGCGATGAACATCCATGCCCTGGCAAGCACTGATGGAATGAAATCACTGCTGGCAGTCGGTCATCATCGGGTGTTGCACTTCAAAATGGCTTAATCAAGCCCAACAATCAATAAAAAAGGGCCCCGGAGGTGTTGACTCCGGGGCCCTTTTTTATCAAGGATTGTTTGTGATTAATACTGGGGTATAACCTGGCCATCATCGCGCTGGGACAATAACGCCAAGGTCGCGGTGGGGATTCCAGGGGTCAATGCTCGCACACTGGCATCACAGAAAACAAACTGGACCACCCCAGAATGGTAACTACCAAACATGGAATGATAATTTGAGGTGGCCAATGCTGAAGAATCAGTGGGACCGGTCGCCAATGGGTAGTTAGGACCTGCAACTCTGCAGAAATGCCATTCGTGATCCCCATTGTAAATCGAGCCGTCTCCACCATTACCAAGCGCACTTGCAGTTCCAACTCCAAACCATTTTGTGGGGATATGTTTTTCACCGATGAGGAAGGTGTTGCTGGTGCCATCTGAAATATGATTAAAATTAAATTCACCCATAATGGAATTATTGGGAGATTTTTTAGAAATACCATTGGCACCACTGCCATCACGCCAAATAACCCAGCCTGTAGCACCTGCGGGGGCATTATAGCTTCCCTGGCTTCCAGAAATCGAATTATAATCTGAACAAGCCCCTGGGGTATGAGAAGCGTTATTGATTCCGTCTCCAGATGTACTGACTTTTGTAGTTCTAGGATATGAAGGGCAGAAGAAAGATTTCACTTCTTTAGTTCGGGGATCGCCGTTGCCGGTAGGCTGTTGGTAATATTGCAAGGTAAGGTCAAATTGTTTGTATAGATTTTCCTGTTCCATGTAAGGAAGAATCAAAACAGCCCAGGTTAGGCCCAAATCCTTAGTCCGCGAAGGCGGGAAAACACCATAAGTACTTTGAAAATTATGCACCGCCAAACCCATTTGCTTGAGATTATTCTGGCAGGTGGAACGGGCTGCAGCCTCCCTCACTTTTTGCACCGCAGGCAAAAGCAAGCCAATCAAAATGGCGATGATCGCTATCACCACCAATAGCTCGATGAGAGTAAAACCTTTTTTGAAATTGGTG
>SYCV01000219.1 GCA_005786805.1 Planctomycetia bacterium
AATTTTACCAATGATAAAGAATGCTGAATGTTCGGATTGTTCGGATTACAAAGGGTTAAAATCAAAGGGGATGGAAAAGATTCGCCAAATTGCCTAATTAATTCTTGACCGAAGGTCATTCTGATTTTACTATGTTATCTAAATAACCCCTCCTCCGCCCAATCTCCGATAAGGAGACGATGTAAGGAGACATCGGTTGCCTTAACCGGCAAACCTCCGTTGAAAACCAGCGGTAGGATACTTTACCCGGGTAGGTTGTTTGGTCACTTGATGGAATGGGGAGGAGCGTGAGTTCAGTCTTTTGGCAGGCCCGCTGTGGGTTTGTTCTGAATCGGTGTAGGGGTTAGAAGGTCCCTGGTTTTCTTTGGAGTATGTGCAATGTACAGTGTAGTTTTGTTGGTTGCCCTCAGTGGCAGTGCTGATGTTGTTGAACTCGGTGGTCACAAGAGCTGCAAAGGTTGCAGCGGCGCCGTAGTTGTTGAAAAAGCCAGCTGCAATGGCTGCTGCGGCGGACACAAGTTGTTCGATCGCTCATCCAAGAGCTGCAATGGCTGCTGCGGCGGACACAAGTTGTTCGATCGCTCATCCAAGAGCTGCAATGGCTGCAATGGTGGACACAAGTTGTTCCATCGCTCTTCCAAGAGCTGCAGCGGTTGCAATGGCTGCACCGGTGGCTCTGCTGCTCCTATGGCAGAACCCAAGAAAGAAGAAAAGAAAGCAGAACCTAAGAAAGCTGCTTAATTTTTGATTTCAACCATCGCACTATAAATTAATCCTTAAAGTGCATTCAAAAGAAGGGGAGCTTACAAGCTCCTCTTCTTTTTTTGTTGGCCTTCAATCCCTTTTTACGGTCATCTACTCTATACAAGGGGATTTTTCAATGACGATGGAACTCAACAAGGATGGCAGGCGCATACGCACCATGTTCTCAGGGATCGCACCCTGGTACGATTTCCTCAATCATTTTTTAAGCCTCAACATCGACCGCCATTGGCGCGATCGCATGACAAAATTGGTCCCACCCCAGGGAAACGATCCCATCCTGGATGTATGCACCGGCACGGGCGACCTTGCAATCGCATATCACCATGCGGCTGGTGGAAAAATTAAAGTCATGGGCAGTGACTTCTGCCTGCCCATGCTGGAAGGCGCCAGCAAGAAAAACTCAAGAAAAGGCCTCGATATTTTTTTCCTTGAGGCGGACACCTTGAACCTTCCATTTCCGAAGAATCGATTCCAGCTGACAACTGTGGCTTTCGGGATAAGGAATGTTTCCGATACGGATGCGGGTATCTCGGAAATGATACGGGTCACAAAACCAGGGGGTCGTGTAGCCATACTTGAATTTTCCCGTCCAAGGGGTTGGTTATTGGGAAATCTCTACTTATTTTATTTTCAGCGCATTCTTCCGCTTCTTGGCCAATTCTTTTCCAAAAGCAAGGATGATGCGTATCATTACCTGCGCAATAGCGTGCTGCAATTCCCCGATGGCGAGCAATTTGCACAAAAAATGCGCGACCTGGGACTCCAACAAGTCTCATGGAGGCCGTTTACTTTTGGCATCGCAACCTGTTATTGGGGAACCAAATCAGCCTCAACCTAATAAAATAAATTCTGGTTCTTAATTGGATCAGGAGTAGTCGAATGGCTGTTGCAGAAAATAAAGACAAAGACCACCTTTTGGTTCGCGCCGCTAGGGGCGAAGCCGTTGAAAGAGTTCCTGTATGGGCCATGCGGCAAGCTGGGCGTTGGGACCCGGAATTCCACAAAATCCGCTCCGGTCTTGGTTTCTATGATTTTTCCGAAAATGTGGAGCTTGCAGCCAAGGCCTCAATCCTGCCTGTCAGATTCGGCGTGGATGCTGTGATCCTTTTTTACGACATCACCACATTACCCGTTTCAATGGGGCTGCCTTTTTCCCTGCAACCCAACATCGGCCCGGTACCCGCAAGCCCGGTGCGATCACTCGAGGCTGTATTAAAACTGAATCCCAATCCCCAGCCGGAAACCTACTCCCATGTGACCAGCATGCTTGCCAGGGTTCGGGAAACGCTGGAAAAACCATTGCCCATACTTTCCTTCGCAGGCGCGCCTTTCACTGTCGCAACCTACTGCATAGGCACGGGCAAGGACATCAATGCGACGCGCAGGTTCATTCAGGAACAGCCTAAAATATGGAATGAACTTCTTGAAAGGCTGACTTCCGCGACGATTGGTTTTTTAAAAACCATGATCGCCCACGGGGCTTGTGCGTACCAGCTATTTGATTCCTGGGCGGGAATGTTAACCGAGCAGGAATATGATCAATGGGCCCAGCCCTATCACCAAAAAATTCTAGCTGGGGCGACTGGGGCACCAAGGATTCTTTTTGTCAAGGAATGCCCCTACCTTCACAAGCAGGTGGAAACGGGTGCCGATATCATCAGCCTGGGAAAAAGAGACGACCTTGCCGAAGCCCGCAAGAAATATCCACACCTGGTTTTTCAAGGCAATGTGGATGAGAATATTCTTCGCACGGGAACACCCCATGATGTGAAAACCGCAGTGGAAGAATGCCTTAGAAAAGGCGGGGGAACCAGGCACATTCTTAACCTAAACCACGGTGTGGACCGGACCACACCCGTTGCAAACTTTGAAGCTTTCGTAAGAACCGCTCACGAATTCAAAGGGTAGGATCGTTTACCGGACCAAACCCAGGATTTTTTCAACCAGGGCCTCAACCTTCATCCCTGTCACAAGGAATTTCTTTTCCCTGTGGGTATGACCCGATATCAACTGCACCTGGCTTTTTTTTACCCCGAGGGATTTCCCCAATAACTCCACAATGGCATCGTTGGCTTTGCCGTCCTCAGGCGGGGATTGGACGGAAACCTTCAACGCGCCATCATGAATGCCATTGATATTATTTTTTTTAGCACCGGGCTGGGCCCTGACAAAAAGCACGGCTCCATCGGGATGGCTCAGTATCCTTGGCATGCAAGTTCCACCACCAGTTTATTTAACCGGTTTTCCATCACTGGTGATTGTTGCGGGCGATGTCAACCCAAGGCTGAACAAACCACTTGTTATCCGTTCAAGGTCCGCGATATTGTCCATGGTCACAAAACTGGCCTGGTTTAGGCTACCCAGCATCCTTGAAGCTTTCTCGAACAACTCGGCATTCTCGTGATTCAAGAACTTAACGGGATTGTCATGAAGTTCATCAATGATTTTTCTCAGCTCGGGTGCGATCTTGTTCAACTCATGGAAACGGTTTCTTGTTTCCAACAACAGTTGAAACGCATTTCGAACCTCAAGCCTGATCAAATTCCTGGTGCTTTCCTCAACTGCGGCACCCCGGTCAGCAAAGGCCTGGGCCCGGGCTACACGGTCACTCTTTTTTCCCACGAGAGTGGAGGGCATTTCTATCGTGATGGCCTCGGGGGCGAAGTTCTCACCCCGTCCCTGTACACCAATCGGGATGTAATGCAAATCAGATCCACTCGCGAAGGTCCTGAATCTGGGATTGAACCGGGCTGATTTCTGGGCAGCAACCTCCAGCGCTAGGATTTGGGAAGCCTTGCTCGATTTGATCACTTCCTCCCTGATATCTGCCGCCTTTTCGACAATATCCCCGATGAATTCCGGGGTTAATAAATCGACAAATTGATAGCTGGGAAAACCAACATCAAGAGGCTCGATGACCCCTATTTTTTTCCTGCCACCAACTTCCTCAATCAGCAGGGCCTTTGCTCGTTCATGACCGGTGACCGCGAGGGAAAATTTATCCTTCGCCTCAACCAGTCCGAATTTCAATTTCTGCAATGCGACTTCATCTTCAGGCGTCTTTTTAAGCGCTAGTTTTAATTCCAGCGCCTTGATGTTTTTTTGAAGTATCTTTGTGACTTTTTCACTTAGTTCCCTTTGCTGCTGGGAATAAATAACAAGATAGTAGGCGCGGGTGACACCATAGGAAGTATCTCGGATCTCCTGCCTGAGCCCCGCATCTGTCACTTCGATTCCCAATTCAGATTGCTGCCTTCGATACTTGATATCGGGAGACAATCTTGCAAACAGGGGAAGGTTTTGCACGCCGCGCAAACCCGCTTCAGAACCCCTGACGCTTGCTTCAGCGGCTTGAATCCTCGGGTGATTCGCCCGCATTAATTCCAACGCCTCGGGAAGAGTGACCTTTTTGAAAGCCTCCTCAGCGAATGCATCAGCAATTATTCCATTGATAAAAAGTGGTATGCCCATCACTAGAAACAAGCAAAACGCGTTACTTTTGATCATGGTTAAGAACCTTTAAAAATTGTTTGTATAACTACCATCGGCCCGTTTCACTACAATCGTGAAAATTTGTGCGGAACTCGCAGGGCACCCATCTTATTTATTGTATGAATTTAACGATTGCAACAATTCTAAGTGTTGAAAAAGAACCTTGATCATGGAAGATTTTCAAAGTCGCTGAAAATCAATTCAAGCGAACAATTAATAACCCGCTACCGGCCCTGCCTCTGCATGTAAAGCCGGCAGTCCCATCACTTTCCTGCATTCCTCAAGCATGTCCCTGGTTCGACTTGCGCCAATCCTGCTAACACCCAGAGCGCGCACCTCAAGCATTTTTGCAAAATCCCTGACACCGCCCGCTGCTTTCACCTGGACTCCGGGAGCAGCATGCTTGCGCATCAAAATCAAATCCTCGATGGTAGCACCACCTGAACCATACCCTGTTGATGTCTTTACCCAGTCCGCCTTGAGTTCGCTGCAGATTTGGCACAGCTTGATCTTATGCTCGTCCTTCAGGAAACAATTCTCAAAGATAACCTTCACCTTCTGGCCGGCCTTGTGAGCGACATCAATCACCACCCTGATATCCTCGCGCACATAATCCCAGCGTTCACTCAGCACCTGGCTTATGTTCACCACCATGTCAAGTTCCTCACACCCATCCGCGATGGCGCGTTCCGCTTCCATCTTCTTTATCGCGGTGGTGTTCGCCCCATGCGGAAATCCGATCGTGGTGCTGGCCTTGATCCCGGTGCCCTTGAGTAAGTCCGCGCATCTTCGCTGGTAATAAGGCATGATGCAAATGCTTGCGACATCATAGTCAATAGCAAGGGCGATCCCCGCCTCCAACTCCTTGACCGTGAGGGTCGGTGTTAAAAGCGAGTGATCAACCATCTTGGAAATATCCTTATATGTGTGATTCATCCGTTCCAGCTCCTAAGTTTTGAAAATCCGCCAGCGCCAACGCGCCCAGCAAGCCAGCCCCGTCTCCCACCGATGACAGTTCAATTCGAACATCATCGACCGGGAACATCCGCACTCTATCACGCACGACTTTTCGCACAGGCCCAAGTAGCAAGTCACCCATTTTGGCGACTCCACCCCCGAGCACAACCAATTCAGGATGCAACGAAGTTACCATGTTGGCAACTCCAACGCCAAGGAGTGTCGCGATATGGGCGACGCTTGAAGTCACGGCATGATCCCCGTCATTCGCGGCCCGGGCAATTGTCTCGGGGGAAATGTTCCTGATATCACCCGAACAAACATGAACCAACTTTGGGGCCTGCCCGCTTTTAAATAGGCGAACACCCTCCGCGATGATCGCGGGACCGCTGCAAAGCGCCTCCAGGCAACCTTGATTCCCACAACCGCAAAAAGGGCCGTTGGGAAGAATTGTTTGATGGCCCATTTCCCCCGCGCTTCCCAACGGGCCTAGAAGAAGTTTTCCACCCACCACAATCCCACCACCAATCCCCGTGCCCAGCGATAGGAAAATCATGTTCAAGACATTTTTTCCCAAACCGAATTTCATCTCACCCAGGGTTGCGGTTCGCACATCATTCAAGATTCGAACAGGGCATCCCAGTCGGCTTGAAAGAACCTCAGCAACCCTTATGCCCCGCCATTGCGTGTGAAGATTTGGAAGAAACAGCGTTGTTCCCTGTTTTGGATCAACAAGGCCTGGAATTCCCACTCCAAGTGCGGTTGGTTTATGGCCGGCTTCCTCCCCAATTGCTTTCACAAGGGATACCATTCTTTCCAGAACATCCA
>SYCV01000220.1 GCA_005786805.1 Planctomycetia bacterium
AAATAGAAGACTGCTTCGCGATGGGTTGCATAAAGGCGATTGGCAGTGGGCGTTGACAAAGAGCGTGCCTCTCTTGGCCAGGCGGTCGATGTTGGGGGTCTTCACATCTGGATGGCCATTCATGCAGGCGATCCAGTCATTCTGGTCATCAATTGAAATGAAAAGAACATTCGGTTTATTGACATCCAAGCTCACGCCTGATTGTAGAAGTGTGAAAATTAAAGATAAATATACAAGCATGATTGTCACCAGCTAAAGTTTAAAATTACGGAATGACATCCATGTTAAAGGAATTTAAGCCATGGAAAAGAATATAAATGGCAAGCCGATGGGAATTGAAGGATTTTTCATCTAATTAATCGAAGTCGATATCAAAAAGCATTAGAATGGGAAAGGATATCCGAGAGCTGGTGATAAATTAAATGCAGGAAAATCAACAACAATCAACGCTTGAACTTTTTTGCCAAAATGTTCAGGAATTATTGATCACTGGACAAAAGCTTGTTTCGTCATTGGGTGGCGAACCTGATTTGCTGCCCGGTTGGAAGGCGTTAAAAGCGAGATACTCCGCGTTTCAAATGCGGGGCGTTGATCCAGTCCTTATTGCAACTCTTTATGGCCCATCGGGTGCTGGGAAAAGCACGCTGTTTAAATTGCTCACGGGAGTGGATGTTCCCGCGGGGGGTGCGGTGAGGCCATGTTCCATGGCTTGCGCCGCCGCGGTACCCGAGGTGCTTGATGATCCTCAGAAACTGTCTGCATTATTTCCTGATCACATTGCGGAAAAAATGGTGTCGCAATCGCAAATACGCCAGACTGATGGCCCGGACCGATTGTTGTTCGCCACTTATGCCTCCGGTAAAAAGCAGCCCATCCAGTTGGTGTTGGTTGATGTGCCTGACTTTAACACGGTGGAGAAGACCAACTGGGACAAAGCCGAGAAAATGCTGGAGCGTGTCGAGGTTGTCATCTTCATGGTCTACGACAACGCGTATTCTGATGAAAAGGTGATAAGGGAACTTGCAAGGTGTTGCAAAAAGTCCGCATCAATGGCTTACATGTTGACCATGACAACTGCGGAAGCTGCTCGGCAGATATGGGTGGATTTGGTGCAAAAAGTATCAGGGAAGTTTGCTGAATTTCATGAGCAAAGGTCGGATGGAAAAACGCTACTGCAATTTCTCTCCGCTAGCCCGGTGTATTACAGCCCAAGAGCAGAACGCCCGAGCCTGGAAAATGTATTTCCATTGGATGAAAAATCGCCTGACTTTCAGTCGTTGCTTCATGGATTTGAAGCTGAAAAACTCATTATTTCCGGGATGAGTGAGGCTGCGTTGCAAACCGTTGCTTCCTGCAACCGATTCACAGAGGATGCGGAATCGGGCCTGGCTGGAATGCGGGAGCGGGATCGGGCGATGCGGGCTGATTTGTTGAATCATGCCAAGGCTGTTGCTTTTCATGAGTTCCCCGCGGGTAGATTGGTTCAAATTGTGCTTGAGGAAGCCAGGCGAAGAAGGCCCTGGTACTTGCGTATCATCACCAGTGGTTTTGAGATACCCGGCGTGGTGTTTAAAAAAGGGCAAAAGCTTATTGATTGGCTAAGGGGTAAGAATGACGATGGGCCAAGTCTGGTCAACCGTGATGACCTCGAGAGAAAAAGATTGCATGACGCAATAGAACATATGGGAAATCAATGGCGGGGGAATTATCCGGATATGTCTGGGGCGGATGGGATTTTAAGCTCGGTTAATTGCGAGAATGCTCGTAATTCTTTCACCAAGGTGAAAATTCCGGTGGCGGGATTGGACTGGGAGACTGAGGTAAGGAAAGACCTGATTAAATGGTCGGAGGAAAATAAGTGGAAATGCGCGATGCTTGCCACCGTGCCCGAGCTCGCGATGACTGGTGGAATCGCCTTGCTTATGGTGGATTTGTGCACCACAGGTGGTAGTTTCAGCGTGTTGCTTACGAATCTTGGAATAGCAGGAACGGTGGGAGGAGTTGGTGCCGCTGTTGGTGTTGGCATCAAGTTTCTTGAGGATTATCATTTGAACACAGTTGCTGAAAATGCCCAGAACAAATGGAAGAACCAGAGAACAGATGAGTTGTTGAAACATTTGGATGAAAAGTGGGCGGCAGTATTGTTGCAAAGCTGGCGCCTTAAATTGAAAAACTTGATCGATGCCCCGATTCCAAAATTCAAACAAATTTGTCAGCGAGTCCAGAAGCTTTTACCTGAAGGCAAAGTTTAATGAATGCCTCCTCAATGTTTGTCAGTGCAATTCGGGATAGGGCCCAGAAGTTGGCCCAGTCCTGCGCGCTATTTCCGCTTTGGGCTGATTCCTTTAAGCTGGATGTGCGACTTCGCAGGGCACTTGAAAAACTTGATGCTGAAAATCCCGATGTCAAACCCCTGATAATCGCATTTCTTGGTGGCACAGGCGTGGGCAAGTCCCATCTTTTCAACGCGCTTTTAGGCCAGCCCAATGCAAGCCAGGTTTCACCTGCCATAAGGCCCTGCACCTCCAAGCCAAAGATGGCGCTTTCCCGCCATGACAAACCCTTGTTGCAGTCCTACATGGATCTTGGGTTGGTGGATGTCATCGATGCGCAACTGGATGGGGTTGTGTTGGTTGATTGCCCGGATATCGATAGCATTGATCAAGCCAATCGTGAAAAGACCAGGCAGATTCTGGGTTTGGCCGATATCGTTGTGTTTGTGACAGATCCCGCGAAGCGGGCAAACTTCGTCATCCATTCCGAGGTCAAGGATTGGAGTGAACGAAAACGATGGTATTTTGTTATGACCAAGCTTGATCAACATCAAAACGATGGAATCGCGATACGGGGGGATTTTGTCAAAAGAATAAATGAGCTTGGTTTTGAGGTTGATGCAAAGACAAGTTTCTTTGTTAGTTGCCTGGAACCCGGCGGAGTGGAGTTTTTGGAATTACGCCAGACACTTTTGGGAGCGCGTTCAAGAGAGCAAAGGGCCCTGCTTCCACTCGATAGTTTTCTTGGACATATGCAGCATGCGTTGGAACCAGCGTTGGGTGATTATTTCAAATCACAGGCGGAGCAGCTAAAAAGCACTGAAGTTCGTTTGGAAGCCCGTTTGCAGGAGGCTTACTTAAACGCCCTTGCACAATCGGATTGTGCCGAGGCTTTGAAAACCTTGTTGCGTGAGCAGGTCTGGCAGCAAAGCCCGGAGCGTGTGGGGTTTTTAATGAGCCTTCCCCTTTGGCTAAGAAATCGACTGGCCTCCCTGGGGGTTTCCTGGTCTATCGGTCAGATTCTTACTGGCAAAGCTTCCTTGTTGGGGGTTGCAGGCATTGGTTTGAGTTCAGTGATGTCGCTATTGCGTGGACAATTACCCTATAAAAAAGTGGCGGGTGCCTTGGGAGTCGAGTTTCGAACCAAGGTTGAATCAATTGTTGCGGATTCAAAACGAACCCTTGAAGACATGAAGATTCCCTTTGCCGAAGATACCCCTAAGGAGTTGGCCGAGGAACACAGGCCGGATTCAAAAGGTTGGGGTTTGGTCGGCTTGGGTGCAGCGTTGGAAGCTGTTGCCAGGCAGGTCACTCGCAGGCAACCCGAGGATGAAATTTTGGAGCAATTGCGTGGCGATATTGAAAGGCTTGGTCAAAAAATCGCCTTGGCGGAGTTTGGATTCACTGTTTCGATCATGACCAATCTTCTTCCGACTGTTGCCGTGGGGGACATTCTTTACCGCACATTTATGTCTTGGTACAGTCATGATTACCTGCCTTGGAATTTTTATGGGATGGCGGCAATGGTGTTTCTGGGTAGCTTGATACCCGGCTACCTGGTGATATCCAGAAAGATATGGAGATCCTCAACCCTTCCTGATATGAGGGAACTGGTCGCCCAGGTCAACGAACCGGGCGCGACAGAATTGATCAGGATCGCCAGGAAGCGGGTCGAAAACCTGGCTCATGAGTTTGATCTTTTGCAAAGACAAGTCGCTGAGACAAGAAACACCCTTGCTTCAGAATTGGATAACCCCTCTTTCGGGGAACGCATCAGGCATTCCCCGAAAAAGTAAGCTTGCTATTTTGATTTTCCCTCGAGTTCATCAGCCACATTGGTGGCTTCATAAACTTTTCGAAGCGCCTCGATCATACCCTGGGAGTGAACCGAAACAGCACGGCCTTGCTCCTCGGTGAATGCGAAATCCAAGACCAGGGACTGGATATTGCCATCAAAGATAAGGCCGACAACCTCGGCATCCTTGTTGACAACTGGGCTGCCTGAATTGCCACCAATGATGTCCGCGGTGCATACAAAGTTTAGAGGTACTTTCATGTCAAGTTTGCCTTTTTTGTCGATCCAGCGCTGAGGCAGATCGAATGGGGATTTGTTCATGTGCTCCGCGGATCGCTCGTATAGGCCGGAGTAGTAGGTTTCAGCGGGGATTTTTTTGCCATTCTCCTCATAACCCTTTACCGTGCCAAATGCGAGCCTCAGCGTGAAGGTGGCATCTGGATAAGTGCTGGTGCCTTCAAGTGCAAACTTCACCTTGGCGATTTCCGCATAAGCCTGGCGCTTGGGTTCCTCCACTTCGATTTCCATGCGTTTACGGATTTTCCTGGATTCCGCATCCACAGCCTTGGCTAGGAGAATCATCGGATCCTTGGAGGAATCAAGGGCCTTTTTGCCTTCCTTGTAAAGTGTCTTGCGTGTGTTCACATCCTTTAATTTGCTTCCAAGCACCAGTTCGGCTGCACGCTGCTGCGGAGACTTGCCCGCGAGTGATGCGACAACTATGGGGTGCTTGTATCCAAGAATCGAGGCCATGAAGGTTAGGCCATCCGCAAGTTTCACGATTTCGTATTCATCGTAAATGGGTTCCTCGGAGAAAAGTTGCAGTTCCATGGACTCTAGGGCTGTGTCGCGGAATTCGCGCAGGCGATCCTGGTTTTTCTTTGGTTTTTCCTCGGCGGCACGGACCAAGGTTCGGGCGATGCCAAAGATTTCAGAGTTAAAGCCCGCGGCACCTTCCAAAACTGTGTAAGGTTTTATCAGTTCCGCCCGTACTTTTTCAGCAGAGGCAACCTTGTCCCAGGCCGTTTTAGCATCAGACAATTTTGGATCTTTTGCCACCGCTTCCCTGAGCTTGAGTTCATATGCCTGCTTTCTTGCCATCATTTCCGGGTCAAGCAAACCTCCGAGCCCACCCACCCGGGCTTTGCGGCTGTTCTGCACGCCAAAAAGAAACTCCTTTGCCTGTCTGGCGTTTTCCTCACTTCTTCCACTGAAGGCGTTCAGCAAAACCTCCCAGCGGTTGAGCCTGTTGAGAAGGAATGGGTAGCCAATATCCCTGAAGTACTGGAGTTCATCCACCGTGTTGAGGCGGTTTGTTTTTCCTGGATGACCGGAAACAAACACCAGTTCATCCTCCTTGGCGCCCGCCTTGCTCCATTTAAGGAAGTGCTCGATCTTCGCGGGTTTATCGTTTTCATAAACCCTGAAGAAAGCCATATCTAGGTCGAAACGGGGATATTCGAAATTGTCCGGGTCTCCACCAAAGAAAGCGATTTGCTGTTCAGGGGCGAAAACGAGTCGGACATCAGTGTATTTCTTGAACCGGTAAAGATGGTATGCGCCACCCTGGTAAAGTGTGACAACATCGCTTCGGAGACCGGTTTTGTCGAGTGATTCCTTTTCGATTTCAGAAATGACAGCCCTGCGGGCAGCAAAGGAATCCTCAGCCTTGGCGCCAGCTTTTGAAGCGGCGTTGACACGGGTGGTTACATCCTCGATCGAGATCAGGACATTGAGTTCCATCGCCTCGCACTTGGATTCTTCCGCATAGGTCTTGGCGTGAAAACCATCACGGTAATAATTGCGATCCTTGGTGCCCATTTTTTGGAGCGCATCAGCTGCGACATGGTGGTTCGTCATCACCAATCCGTTTGCGGAAACAAAAGATCCCGAACCACCACTGTTGAATCGAACTGAGGACTTTTGCAGGTGGTCAAGCCAGGCGTCAGTAGGCTCAAAATTGTATTTGGATTTGAGGTGCGCCTTGGGTGGGTTGTTGAACAACCACATGCCCTCGTCGCCCAGTAGAGGTGAGGAGTATGCCATCAGGGTAAAAAGGAAGGCTGAAGCCGACCATCTCCGTAAGTTAGAAATCATAAAAGAGCTCTCCGTAAAAATCGTTGGATTAAAAATTATTTTATGAGGCTGGCTTGTCTTTGAAAAGCCAACCCGCGCCTGCGAAGCCCAATAGCAGGGTAAGCACCCCGAACCATATGATCGCGGGAAGTATTCCGCCTGGCATCTTTAATTCCGCCCCAACTGGAAGCTTCTCAGGCAGTTTCAATTGCATGGAATTCGCCTTGAACAAGGCGGGGGCAAAGTATTCCCTTCCCATGGACCTTTGGGCGATGGGGCCTAGGTACTCTTCTTTCTCAATCAAAATCTCACGCTTGTCGGGTGTTTTCAACTTGGTTCCAGCGGGAACTTTGACCCATTTGTGCAGTATCCCTTCCTCCCGGGTCAATTCTGAGATTTCCTTGCCCAGGGAGATCACATCCGCATCCTTCGCACTTGCACCGAGTTTGAAACGCGCCGCATCTTTTCCCGATTCCTCCAAGGTGGCTTCCCTTGTCACAGGGATTGATGAATACTGCCAGCGGGCGATATCCTTGGGAAGTGTGTCGCTGAAAGCCAGGAATGCGAGAATCACCCCTGCGAGAGACCCCCCGGCGATATAACCTGAGGCGAGCAAGACCCCGGGATTGGTTTCAGATCGTTGGATTGCCTCGATCTCGGCCTTTGCCCTTGCCTCTGGATCATCGGAATCAACTGTGGCACCACTTTTTCTGGCAAGCCACGAATCCACGCCCCATCGGACTATCCCCCCTAGAAAAATAGGAGCGGAATATTGGATGGGAACATATACACCCACCGCGAAAGCAAGCGCGGACACCCCGCAGAGTTCAAGCATGATCGCGATCATTGAACCGATTGCAACCATGGTCCAATTCAAGTCGCGTTTAAGAACCCCGTTGATGATGATACCCATGACCTGGGTCTTGGGGGCTTCAAATTCTCGGTTCACCCGGGTTTCATCATCACGCTCCGTCAGTTTACCCATGATCGCAGGGTCCTTGAGAAAGGCGATTTTTCCGGTATCAGGTTCGATTAGAAAAGGACCTCCCTTGAGGGATGAGATCTCGGGCCTGGGTTTGTAATTGGTGCTGGAATCCGCAAGGGTAAGAATGTCATTTCGGGAGTCATAAAGTTTGTAGGTCTTGCCCGCATATTCCTCGGATTCCATGAGACGATCGACTTCAGCCTTATTAAGTATGAAATTGGGAAGGTATTCGGGTTTGGCGGAATAAATTGTGCCTGCCTGGTTGAAGGTGATAAGGGTGCCCCCGATGACTAGGGCGGAAATCAAGGCGCCAATCAGGATCGCATACTGCGCATACTTTGGGGTGCATCCCAGAAGAAAGCCTGTCTTTAGGGATTGGGCGGTTGTGCCCCCGTTGGAAGCCGCGACGCAAACGACCGCTGCAATTGAAAGGGCCAGCACTCTTTCGCGGGAGCTTGTCCAGCCCAGTGCCAGGAAAATCAGGCAGGTGAGCATCAATGTTGCGACAGTCATCCCAGAGATGGGGTTTGATGATGAACCAATCTCACCTGTGAGCCTTGAGGAAACAGTCACAAATAGAAACCCGAATAAAACAACGAGCACTGCTCCTGAAATCGCACTGACAGTATTTACCTGGCTGGTAAGAAACAAGGTGAGCAGGGCGATAAGTCCCAGGCACCCCCCGAGCACCACCAACATGGACATATCGTTTTCAGTCCTTGATTTAGTGGATTCGGTCGCCCCGGATTTCAGTGAGGAGAGCCCCGATCCGATTGATCTAAAAATCATGGGAAGCGTGCGGAACATACTAAGAATTCCAGCAGTTGCAACGCAACCCGCGCCTATGAACAGGAGGTAGCTATTACGGATTTCCCCAAGGCTCATGTCTCGGATGGGTTTTGTTCCCGGAGCAATCGCGGCTGGCGCGTTTTCACCGATGAAAAAAATCAAAGGTATTATGATCATGTAACCTAGCAGCGCGCCAGCCATCATGATGGCACTGGTTCGCAAACCGATGATGTATCCCACGCCCAGAAGTTCGGTCGCCATTTCACTTGCAAAAACCGCCGCCTTATTGATGAAAGTGAAGGGGATTTTCGCGGAGGCTGCCAATAGATTCATACCTTCTGTCACAAACTTATGTGCGAATGCGATACCAAAACCGAGAAAAACGGTCGCCCCTGTGGTGCCTCCTTTTTCCCCGGAAATAAGCACTTGCGCGCAAGCTGTGCCTTCAGGATAAAGAAGTGTTCCGGGTTGGCCTGGTTTACCATGAAGCTTCACAATGAAAGCTCTTCGGAGGGGAATCATGGCCAGAATTCCCAAAAGACCCCCTAAAACAGAAACAACCATGACTCGTTGGATATCCATGTTGAAACCAAGTAACAAAAGGGCGGGCATGGTAACACCGACGCCAAATGCGATAGATTCGCCAGCGGATCCTGCGGTTTGAACGATGTTGTTTTCTAAAATTGTTGCCTGGCGCATTTTAAACAACTTGGAAAGCGCCCTGAACAGGGTGATAGCAAGAACTGAAACCGGAATGGATGCGGATACCGTCATTCCCACCTTAAGCACCAAATAAAGCGAGGAGGCACTAAATATGAGTCCCAACAAAGTACCAGTTATCACAGCCTGCCAGGTGAATTCTGGCATGGTTGTGTCTTCAGGTACAAAAGGCTTGTAAGATTCCTGTGGAATTTCGGATGACATTACCCAATTTCTCCAAACCAAATGAAAACAAGATATTCCATAGCTTGCGAAGAAGCTTACGTTTTTGCAAGAACAATTGGTGTGATCTAAGTTTAAAACACCATTCTTAGGATTATTGGGAACTTTATCCCATCAAAATGCTATGGCACAATAGTGGAAAATAATTTATTTGGAATTTTGGTTGCTATAAATGAGCTTTAGTCATTAACGAAGAAACAATTAATTCCATGTCTAATTTCATAAGCAGAAACTGGTGTAAATTTCTGAACTTGCTCCATAAGCCGATGGTTAGCCATGGGGCCAATGATCCCTACCATGAAATTTTCAAACATTTTTGCATGGAAGCCAATTCCAATGTGCAGGCTTTAATCCTTGAACTTGGCTCCAGGGATGTGACAGGTGTCAGAAGAAACCGTCTTTTCCCGAACTGCAAAAAATACATTGGGTTTGATATCATTCCCGGCGATTGTGTTGATGTCGTGGGCGATGCCCATCTTTTGTCCAGTTATTTTGAAAAAGGCACCATTGATTTTGTCTATGCTGTTTCTGTGTTTGAGCATTTGATGTTTCCCTGGAAAGTCGTGACTGAAGCAAACAGGGTCATGAAAAAAGGTGGTTTGATTTATATATCGACTCATCCCGCATGGCCCAACCATGAAATGCCCTGGGATTTCTGGCGCTTTCAGCAAAATGCATTCCAAGGATTGTTTAACTCCTTCACTGGGTTTGAAATTGTCAAGGTTTCAGAAGGATTGCCTGCAAAGCTTTATTCCTTGGTGGATGATTCCCCCACAAAGGGTCTTTATAACAGCGGCATGAACATGGGGGTTGCGGTGATCGCCAGAAAAATCGGCGATTATGATGAAAAACTTCTGAGATGGGATATAACTCCGGGGATGGTTGTGGATACAAATTATCCAGCTAGAAAAACCGCCTGATACTGATTCTTTGATTTCCAAGACTCAATTCTTTGCAACTTTTGCGTTTTTATCCTATTAATGTTTCATGCTGACTATTGCTTGAGATTGATGGGAATAATATGCGGATTGCATCCTTGCTACCCAGTGCCACCGAAATAATTTGCTCCTTGGGATTGTTGGATTCCTTGGTTGGTGTCAGCCATGAATGTGATTATCCACTCCAAGTCGCTGACTTGCCCAAGGTTACAAACTCCTTTATTCCTGAAAATGCGAGCAGCAGGGAAATAGATTCATTGGTCAGAGAGAAGTTGAAAAATAACAAAGCTCTTTATTCGCTTAACGAATCCATGCTTGAAAAGCTGAAACCGGATTTGATTGTCACCCAGGCGTTGTGTGATGTGTGCGCGGTCGCGGAAGAAGAGGTGCGACAGTCGGCTTGTAAGTTGCCCGGTTGCCCCAAGGTCTTGAATCTTTCCCCAATGACTCTAAACCAGGTGTTTGAATCGATGCTTGAGGTTGGGCGGGCGGCCAATTGTGAGGAGCATGCGAAAAGTGTTGTCAAAGCCCATCAAGAACGAATTGATGAGGTTGTTCTGCGTTCAAGACGAATTACCAAGAAACATAGGTTGGTGTTTTTGGAATGGATTGATCCTCCCTTTTCCTCGGGGCATTGGACACCTGAATTGATTTCGATGGCTGGAGGGGTTGAATTAATCGGTCAATCAAACCGTCCCTCGCGGACTTTGAGTTGGCGGGAAGTCGCAAACGCCAAACCGGATATGTTGTTTATCGCAGCTTGTGGTTATTCCGTGGAGCGCACCAAGCGGGATTTGTCTGTGCTTGAAAAGGCGCTGGCGCAGAAGGAATTTGAATTCGCCAGGCCTGAAAGAATATTCCTGGCGGATGGCTCACAGTATTTCAATCGCCCCGGTCCCAGGTTGGTTGACAGCCTTGAAATCCTGGCACATGCAATTGATCCGGGCATCCACCCTTTGCCATTGAATTTGCAACCCGCCATAAAAGTGATTTGATGCGACCTAAAAAAACTCTATTATCCTGGAGTAGTGGGAAGGATTGTGCTTGGGCGCTTTATAAGATACTTCATCAAGTTGAAATCGAAGTTGTCGGTTTGCTCACAAGCTTCTCCCGTGACGCTGACTCAGTCGCCATGCATGGTGTTGGCAGGGAGTTAGTCAGGGTTCAAGCGAATGCGATTGATCTACCTTTATGGGAGGTTGATTTGCCTTGGCCTTGCTCGAATATTGAGTACGAAAAACAAATGAAACTGGGGTTTGCAAAGGCCAGGAAATCGGGCGTCACCCACATCGCTTTTGGTGATTTGTTTTTGGAGGATGTCCGGGACTATCGAATCAAAATGCTTGAAGGCACAGGATTGACACCATTGTTCCCGATATGGTGCGGGGAAAAATCAACCATTGCCCTGGCTAATGAGATGATTGATTCTGGTTTTTGCTCGCGAATTGTTTGTGTTGACCCCAATCAGTTGGATTCGAGATTTGTGGGACGCGAATTTGATCGTCAATTGTTAAGGGAGATTCCTTCAACTGTTGATCCTTGCGGCGAGAAAGGTGAGTTTCATACTTTCTGCCACTCGGGACCGATATTCAAAAAGTCAATTATCCTGCAAAATGAAGGAGTGGAAGACAGGGATGGGTTTTGCTTCATGAGAATCAGGATTGGGGTGGACCGAATTTAAACAAGATCGACCCCGGTTTTTCCTTCCACGATTTCACCGATAATCCATGAGGGCACGCCTGATTCTCCCAATTGATGAACAATGCTTTGGGCAAAGAACCTGCTGACGATCATGACAAAACCAATTCCCATGTTGAACACGGTGTACATTTCTTTTTCATCAACATTTCCAAGGCTCTTGAGCCATGAGAAAACTGGAGGCTTGGGCCAGGAATCTTTTTTGATGATAGCCCTTCTGTTTGCCGGCAGTGACCTTGGCACATTTCCTTCCAATCCCTCGCCGGTGATGTGCGCAAGACCTCTAACCACCCTGCGCTTGACGGGGTAATGCCTGAGAATTTCCAGAATAGGCTTGCAATAAATCCGGGTTGGCTCGAGAAGTGCCTGGCCAACAGTCGTCCCAAGTTCCGGGATAAAGTCATCGACCTTGTGGCCTGCTTTTTCAAACACGATTTTTCGTGCGAGACTGTAACCGTTGGAATGGAGGCCGGTGCTGGATAAACCGATGACAAGGTCGCCCGGACGGGTGCCTTTGCCGTTGATGATGCTGTCTCTTTCGGCAATACCAACACAAAAGCCCGCGAGGTCAAAATCGCCCGGCGCATAAAAATCCGGAAGTATTGCGGTTTCACCACCGGTTAGCGCGCACCCCGCCTCGATGCACCCGTCACTAATGCCCTTGACAAGTGAGGTGGCGAGTTTCGTGTCGTCCTTGGGCATTGCGAGATAATCAAGAAATATTACCGGTTCAGCGCCAGTGCAAAGGCAGTCATTGACGGACATCGCCACAAGATCAATGCCAACGGTTTCAAACTTTTGCATCATGGATGCGACTTTAAGCTTGGTTCCCACGCCATCGTTGCAGGTTACGAGGACGGGGTGTTTGTAATTTCGTGCAAAAAGACGGTTGTTGAAATCGAGGCTGAAAAGACTGGCGAATCCACCAAAGCCATCCATCACCCTGGGGGTGTGGGTTCGTTTTGCCAATGGCGCCATGGCATCTATCGTTTGTTCATACAATTCCAAGTCCAATCCCGCGGACTTGTAGCTCATTGGGCCTTTGTCATTTGGACTCTTGGCCATAAAGGTCTCTCCTGGTGCTAATGCCAAATCCCTAATGAAATGATATGAGAAAGTTTTGAACTGGAAGGGGAAAAGCACTCAATAAAATCGTGGCAAAAGCTGGCGTTGTTATCATGGTTGTGTTAGTTTGCTATAGATTGGCAATGGTATTGAGTGTTTTTAAGGAACGGTAAAATGACTTCGCTGATTGCGGCATTTGCTGCCTTTTGTCTGGCTGCGGGTGAGGACAAGGGTTTTCTTGACCTTGAATACAAGGACGAAAAGGGAAAAGCGTACAAGTATGTGCTTTTTGTCCCCCATGATTACAAGGCTGAAAAAGAGTATCCCCTGATGGTTTTTCTTCATGGTTCCGGTGAATCCGGCACCGATGGGAAAAAACAAGCCTTGACTGGATTGGGCAATGCGATTCGCAAGCAGGAAAAATCATTCCCATTCTTCGCGATATTTCCCCAGGCAAGTGAACAAATCGCAGTAAGGGGGAAATGGGCTTTTGGCTCACCTGACAGCGAAAGGGCGATGGCGATTCTCGAGAACACAAAGAAAGCATATAAGATAGATTCCAAGCGTGTTTATCTTACCGGCCTTTCCATGGGGGGGTATGGGACTTGGAGCTGGGCGCAGGGGAAGCCCGAATTGTGGGCTGCAATTGTCCCGATTTGTGGAGGTGGAGACCCAGCATCGGCTGAGAAAATAAAGAATATTCCCTGCTGGTGTTTTCATGGCGATGCGGATAAAGCCGTACCTGTTGAAAGGTCTCGTGCCATGATGGAGGCATTGAAAAAAGCCGGTGGCAAGCCAAAGTATGATGAATACCCCGGAGTTGGTCATAATTCGTGGGATAAGGCATATGGAAATCCCGAGCTTTATTCCTGGATTTTGGAGCAAAGATTGAAGTAGTAGTTTGGAAATTGTGTTTCTGTTGTATCCAATTTTTTTTGTGGAGTGTTTTAAATGGCTAAGAATCAGTTCAATAGAAGAAACTTCCTTCAAACAAGCGCCATCGGGGCATCAGCCCTGAGTTTATCCGCTGCAAGTGCAGCCAGGGTTTATGGTGCAAATGACAAGATCAATGTTGCTTTCCTTGGAGTGGGCGGCCGTTGCCAGCAGCACATTGATGTTATCCTTCAAATGCAAAAAGAAAATAAAAACATTGTTCCATTCGCTGTTTGTGATGTGTGGGATGGTGATTCAAAATTAGGTAATGGCAAAGGTAGAGGGCTTTATCCCTCTGCTGAGCGCTGCGGGATTAATGTCAATGACAAGTCCCGTGTAAGCAAGGATTATCGAAAAATCCTTGAACTTAAGGAAGTGGATGTTGCTTGTATTGCCACCCCCGACCATTGGCATGCAAGAATGTCGATTGATGCCATGAACGCGGGCAAGGATGTTTATTGTGAAAAACCAATGACACGAACCATTGCTGAAGCCCAGGAAGTGGTGGATGCCGCGAAGAAAAACAACCGCGTGATGAGCGTGGGTGTGCAGTCAATGGCTGATCCAACATGGACCGAGGCTTACAACTATGTTCGCAGCGGAAAATTGGGGAAGATTTTCCAAGGGCAGACCAGTTATTACCGCAATTATCTTGGAGGCCAATGGCGTTATTACCCTCTTACCAAGGAGATGAGCCCCAAGACGATTGATTGGGAAATGTTTTTGGGTAACAAATTTGAATGCGCAGGCCAGAAAATCGGACCTTCCTCCAAGGAAGTTCCTTTTGACCGTGCAGTATGGGCCCAATGGCGTTGCTACTGGCCCTTTGGTGGTGGCATGTTCACAGATCTCTTTGTGCACCAGACCACGCATCTTATTTCAGCAATGGGAGTCCGATATCCCGCGCGGGTCGTTGGCGGTGGTGGCATCTATCTTGAATATGATGGCCGCGATGTGCCGGATGTTGCGACCATTGTCGCTGATTACGATGAGGGTTGCCAGGTTATCATCTCAGCGACCATGTGCAATGATACCCAATTGGGTGAAATGATTCGCGGTCGCCTGGGAACCTTGAAGTTCACTGGTGGTGGCGATTTCATGAAAGGCTTTGAAGTCTATGGGCAGAATATCGCAGGCGGCCCTGCAAAGCCCAAGGAAGGCTTTGATAAACCCATTCACACCTTCACCAATGAAAAGAAGGGGAACGCAACCTACGATTTGTGGGCCAACTTCCTTGATTGTGTCAAGGCTCGCAGGCGTGAGACTCTCAGCACTCCTGAACTTGGTGCGGCGGCATTCACCACTGTTGCGATGGGTGTCCAAAGCTATCGCACAGGCAAGGGACTGTTCTGGGATAAATCATCCCGCAAAACCACTGACGCCGATTCCTCATGGGCGACCAAATTGGAAGCTCGCAGCAAGCAAGGTGGTAAACCCAGCCAAATTATAGGCTGGCAGGGTGGGGAAAGCGGCAGCGTGGTCGTTCCCCCTGACTATATGAAGCTTGGTGGCCCATGGATCAACGGTCAGGATCCCTCAGAACCTGGTGCGAAGAAAACATCGATCTCCGCTCCCAAAGCTTCGGATGAAGCTGTTGTCGCCGAAGCCACCACATCCCGAAACGGGATTCTTGCCAAGCTCCGTCGCAAGCTGAAGGGTGCTGCTGAATAGTAGTGTCTGGCTTGATTGTGCCAAACAATAACAGCCGGGTTGACCCCGGCTGTTTTTTTAGGAGTGATTCCAAATGTTTCGTCTCATACCTTTTGTCCTGGTTGGATGCATGGTTGTCTGCAGCGAAAATCTATTTGCGGAAGATGTGAAGTCAGTCGGTACTGTTTACATAAGTGTGGGGGGTGATAACAAGCTTGCATGGTTTAACCTGGATGAAAAAGGCAGTCTGCAAAAAGGTGGGGAGATCATGACTGATTCCGGTCCTGGCCCCATTGCGATCAATCATAAACAAAAAATACTTTATCTGGGTATCAGGGGTGCCAAAAGTATTTCCTCCTACAAACTTTCCAACAAGGGCACACCTGAGTTCCTGGGTGGTAATCCCATTTTTGGCAACCCGGTTTATTTGAATATTGACCCTTCAAAAAAATGGCTTTTAACCTCTCATTATGTGGAGGGTAAAGCATGTGTTTACAAGCTTGATGCCAATGGTATTCCCACAGGTTCCCCAGTGCAGATGATTGATGCCATCAGGCATCCCCATAGTATTCAGGTCGATAAATCGAACAAAAGGGTGTATGTGCCCAACACGGGTGCGGATAAAATTTTCGTTCGGAATTGGGATTCCACAAAGGGGTTGATTTCAACCGGCAACGACGATGATGTGGATACCAAGAAGGGCAGTGGGCCCAGACATTTTGCTTTCCACCCTATTCTTCCTGAAGTTTATTTTGTAAACGAAAAAGATAGTACGGTCAGTGTCTTTGAAAAAGACGAAATGACTGGCAAATTAAAACATCTTCAAACTTTGAGCACGCTGCCTGAGAAATACCAGGGGCAGAATACCTGTGCCGATATCCATACCACTCCTAATGGTAGGTTTGTTTATGCCTCAAACCGTGGTCATGATAGCATTGCCTGTTATCGTGTGGATGCGGGGTCAGGACAACTTGAAGTCATCGAACAGATGATGACGGAAAAGACCCCCCGGGCTTTCAACATAGACCCATCCGGCAGATTTTTGGTGGTTGCAGGGCAGGACTCAGGAAAAATATCAGTTTATAAAATAGACAACCAGACTGGAAAACTAACCAAGACAGATACGGTTGATGTGGGAAAAGGCCCCGCCTGGGTTGAGATTGTCTCCCGCCCCTGATTATGTGACACTCCCAGAGGGATAAAAAAAACTGAATGTTTTTTTTATCATACCTGTGATTATGAATAGTAAAGCAAGCCCCAGGGATGTCATGGTGAACATTTTGTAAATATGGGCGAAAATAAGATTGTCTGCCTCATAGTTGACTGCCTTGAACATCATGGAGTTCGATCCATGTGCGGGGTCTATAAAACCCCTTGTCCTTAATTCGTTTTCAATGATTCCCCGGTATTCCTCGACAATTGGTTCTTGAATGAATCCCCTGTCCGCGGTGAATGAGTATTGGTACTGATGTCCTATCAAAAGGTAGTTCACAAGTATTCCAATGGATATCGCACCACCAAGGAATTGGAAAACCACCATTTGTTGCTTGGATTGTTTTTCAATGTCATCATTATTACCCTGTGTCGCATGCTGCATACCAAGAAGAATCCAGCCAACACCAAATCCCATAAGAAATCTTGGGACTGCGAGTTGCCAGTGTTGAGGCGCCGCAAACCAGTTGAATTCAACCTGATTGAGAGGGTCCCAGTAGTTCCAACCCATGGTCCTTGCATGGGCAAGGTTCATTCCCAGGGATAAAATCAACAGTCCCATCAAAGGAAGTGAACGAAAAGTATGAAGAAACTGTCCTGTGGCCAATGCAGCAGCAGCACCAAAAGAAAGCGACCAAACCAGCCATGGACGCTGGAGAACATTGAAGTTTATAAGTAGCCCACCATAAACTCCCATGTCAGAGACATTGAAATACTGCACCAATCCAGCGTAAAACACTAGTATTAGTCTTGGCCATAAATTTTTAAATGCCAGAACAACTTCACTTGTGCTTGCAAAATAAATGAAAAGTCCGAGCGCGAAAGCCCCTGATATCGACGCGAGAAAAACCTTGTTGCTTTCCCACCAGCCATTTAATTGGCCCCAATGCATCAGGTACCATATACCGCACAGAAATATCGCGAAGAATGGCATGTCAAAAAGTGATTTCCATGAAAAAGTTGAGTCATTTGTTGGTTTTGCATTTTCCAGATCAGGGATAAAAAGAAAAAGGGCCAGTAGCGCCAACGCTCCTTCAAACAAGAACCCGCCTTCCCAATTGGACCAGCCGTAAATATAGGCGGCAGTTCCCACGATACCCGGCGCAAAAGCCGGAATCACAATCCCAGCCCAGGTTCCCGCTTTTTGAAGGGGTGCGGGAATCATTGCTGGGGATGAAAAAAGAATAAAACCCGCACCCAATCCCGCAATTATTCGTCCCGCAATGCAAATGCTATATGGGGCATGAATGAGGCCGCCATTGATGAAAGATCCTGTTGTCAGGCCGATCAGCCCGAGTCTGGTCAAAAAAAGATCTGAAAAAATCGGGGTCACTTTTTTTGCAAGAATGAATCCGAAAACTATGGAAAGAAGAAGAGCACTGTGAAGTCCATAACCCTGGGCTGAAATCCACCCCATGGCACCATCCATTTCCTTGAAATTCATGGTGTGCCCGGCGGTGGTAAGCCATGCGATGGCAAGGGCAGCAAGCGCCCTGCCATTAAGAATGGATTCGCAGCTCCAAAATACCGGATTAAGAATCCTCATCGCCAAATACAATTTTGCTCCCCTCATTTATTTCGTTGATCCATGAAATTTCCAGCCCCTGGGGAGTCTGGATTGTAAGCGAAGGTTTCAGGGGTGAATTCGTTTTCTGGAGGAGGGACGCCATCTGCTGGTAAGCTGATTTGACTTCTATTTCCTTCTCATTTTGCTTGAGGGTTCTCCAGGCTTTGTCTGTGGTAAGTATGACAGGCAGCCTTAATTCCTGTTGGAAAACTCCAACTCCATAAGGAAGAACAATCTTCGCAGGGGCTAGAATCTCAGTTTTGCTGAAGTACATATCGCCTCCGGGTGATTTCCTGCCTTCCACATAAGCCCGGATTTTTTTTGAAGCATCGAGGGTCGCGGGGTCGGTGATTTCCGACCTCGGATAAGCAGGGGGTAAAGTTCCCTCAGGGATCGGGGGTATTTTTTCAGTTTGTGGCATCCCACAGCCGATCAATCCCATTAGTAAGAGTGCGATTGTTCGTTTCATTGTTTCTTTTTCTTGTTACTGTAAGGATTGCCTGCGGGAAACACCGTTGTTTCCGAGGCTTGGGTTACCGGTCTGTATTGCAGGGCGCCTACTTTCACCTCAAATATATCCCCAGGTTCAAGGTTAGCAACGCTTCCCTTTTGTAAGCCCGCGTAAGCTAGGCCAAGCAGAAGCCCGGCGCCTGTGCCAATACCAATGACACCTATGCCACCCTGGGTATACTGGGCGCCAACACTTGCTCCAATGGTGGCACCCTCAATAATGAAAAGCGAATTAAGCAGGTTGCGCCTCATCCTGGTGGTGAATCGTTTATCTTCCATATCCACACGCCACGGGGATACCTCATTGTTTTCGGAACTGATTAATTGGGAAACCTCAATGGTAAGTTTTCCTTGTTTGCGGAAATAGCCTGGTAGTTCAATCTGTGTGATGGTTCCTCCAACTAAAACTGGAGGGATGCCGGTTTCGCGTTTTTCATCGATTTCCGCAACGAATCGATCCCCGATTTGCAATGCTGGCAAGCCATTTAATAACCGCTCACCGGGGCTTAGCCCATCCGGGCATATGATTTCCCTGACTTTAAGCTTGATGGTCGTGTTTGGCAAAAGCACGGACTCCGCAACTTTCGTTGGGATCTCAGGAGTCAGCTTGGGTTGTGGGGACTTTTCCTGTGCGACCAAAGTGGCAAGAAAAAGTGTCATGAATGGTGTGATCATTCCAGTGGTTCCTTGCTTGCATAAATCCTATGAAGCACGCGGGTCCAAAATCCGGGGGGTGGCGTGATCCTGTTCTTTTCCAAACTTGCAATTCCCGATTTTTCAATGAAGTCCAGTAGTAACTCGTTTGATCGCAGCACATCCAGCCTCGCGAGTTGCAAGTTATACCATCCGCCCCAGCGGTTCGCCTGAGCCTGGTATAATCCCACTTTTGCCGCCAGTACATCCAGTTCGATTGATTGTTTTTGCGCAAGCAATCGTTCCTGTCTTTCCATTAATTCACGGGCCAGTGCTTCTTCCCTGGTTCGTTGTTCATATTCCCGGATAGATTGTTCCCAGCGGTCCCAGGAATTTCCCGCATCCTCCTCAACATCAAGCAAGACTTTTTCAAGGTCCAATTGTGATTTGATCACATCGAGCTTTGATTTTCGAATATTAGACCAAATGCCAATATCCAGTGCGGGAAGGTCGTAAAGGGTTCCAAAGATGACACCAAGGGTTGCGGGTCCAGCATTCACAGGCCCGGGTGAGGTTCTTTTGAATGACATTGAAATGGGCAGGGTGCCAAGACCTAGAAGTCTTAGGAAGTCTTTTCTTTCCTGCAGTTGCGCGATTTTCAAACCAAGCACCAAGAGTCGCACTTCGAGTCTCTGTTTCTTCGCCCTTGCGATGGCTTCCTCACGGGTTTGGGGAAAATCCGGAATGACAGAAAGGTCGACCAAGTCGGATTCCTCAAGGTTGAAATTAAAATCCGTGTCCAGCTTGATGGGTATGGGGGTTCCTTCCTGGGGAACCAACAACCTGCTGGTATGCATTATAAGTGCGAGTTTTCGCTCAGAGATGCGGAGGTTTTTCTCAAAGTTGGCTAGCAATACCGCCGCCTTGGTCGCTTCAACTTTCGCCTCGGTAAGTTCGACATCATGAACTTGTTTTTCCAGCAACTTGTTTGCAATTTGGGACTCATGTCGTTTTGAGAACTCCAGTGCAAGTGTGGCGGTCCGTATGCCATATTCAAGTTTCTTGGTTTCAAAATAGTTTTGCGCAGCTAGTTCTATCTGGGACCGTCGAACCAAATCCTCCATTATTTGTTTGGCCCTTATTCCCTCCTCAGCGATCGGGAGACTGGTGATATGCCCTGAAGGATCGAGCGGGAAAAAGAAATTCACCCTGTTCAACTCGGCACGGTCCAATCCGGGATAACCCGAGAAAGGCGTACCGCCTGTTACATCCGGGAAAATAATCGCACTGGAGGACCTGCCATCCACCGTTCTAAATGCCGTGAATAATTGGGGCAGATTCGAGGTTGGGATGAAATGTTTGAGTGCCTCAAACTTGGCGACAGAGGCGGTTCGCACGGAAATATTCGCCTGAACCGTCGCAACATTTTCCAGGCTCTTTGAAATCGCAGTAGCCAGGGTGGTGTGTGGAATTTCTCCCGTGGGCGCAGGTAGTTCCTTTGCCTTTGTCTCTTCCTGTTGGCAGGGTAGAAATAATATCAAGAATAAGCTCAATCCTTGTATCATTTATGGTCCTACCACTGGGTATCGGATTTTTTGACTTTTTTGTTCGTGTCAATTTGTATCTTGCAGGACATGCCAGGTCGTATCCTTGTGTCCATGTTTTCCTTGTCAAAGAATCGCAATCTCACGGGTAAACGCTGCACAATCCGAGTGAAGTTGCCTGTTGCGTTGTCAGGCGGGAAAAGTGAGAACGCAGATCCTGTGCCACCGGAAATACTTTCAACCCAGCATAAGAATACCTTTTCTGGTATGGCATCTATACGAACATAAACCGCCTGTCCCACACGAGTGTGGTCAAGTTGGTCTTCCCTCAGGTTTGCCACCACCCACACATTCTCCAAGTCAAGTGGTGTGATGCTTAGAAATGGCGAACGCGAATTTATGGTTAATCCCAGTTGCGCGGTTCTTTTGCTTATGATGCCTGATTGGGGAGCCCTGATCAAGGTGTTTGATAAACGGAGTCTTGCCAGGCTGAGGCGTGCCAGGTTTTGTTCAACTTTGTTTTCAAGGCTTTTACTGGTGGACATCGCGATATCAGGCTGGATTTGCGCAGCTTGTGCCTTTGCAACCTCTGCTTTTGCCTCCGCTAGGCTGCGCTTTGACTGCTCATACAAAACACCTGCCTGTTGCAATTGCAAACCGCTCGCAAGAACCTGTTTTTCCAAGGATGCGATCTGGCTTTTAAGTGATTCCACCTTGGCTGTTGCCTCCCGGAATACCGCTTCCTTGTTGTCCTTGTCCTGAACGGGGATGTCACCACTGGCGGCAAGTTTTTGAAATCTCACATAATAATCCCCCGCATTAACTTTTAACGCTTCCAGTCCGGGGAGTTGGGCTTTTGATGATTCGAGCAGTTCTTTTTCCTTGGCATGGATCTGTTCTCGGGTTTGAATTTCAATCTCACTGGATTTTACCAACTCTTCCTTTTCCTGCAATTTTGCCTTGGCGCCATCCAACAGGGCTAATCTGTCCTCACGGACTAGTCGAACATTAAAGCGGGCAGCATCAGCCTCAGATTTTGCCTGCTTGTAATCCGCCAATGCCTGGTCGACTTCTAGTTGGAATGGGATCGGGTCAATTTGGATCAGAGGATCTCCAGATTTTACAACCATGTTATCATCAACATAGAGCGCGACCACCGGACCGCTTACCTCGGAGGAAATCGGTGTCACATTCGCAACAACATATGCATTTTCAGTGGATACTTCCGACATGCGCCATATCCACCATCCCAGAAGAATCAAACCCACGACCAATAATAAGGTGATGGGTAATAGCTTCCACAAGCCATACTTCATGGCTTGTGATTTATCTTTCTCATTAAGCGCACTGGTTGACATTAAATCTCTGATCGAATGACAAAATAAAAAATTCGAACACTCTTAATTTATCGGACAGAAATTAAGCTGAGTTAAACCTTTTGCATAATAATGATCGTGATGATAATGCGTGTCAGGAAAATTGGTTTGGTTTGGTAAAATAAGCAAGGTAAACGCTAGAGTTTTACCTTGCTTCTAATGTTGAACTGGGTAAGCGTTTAAAGACTAAAGGCAGATTAAGTTTAAACCAAACCTCATGGAACCTAATAAACTTAAGTCTGTTTATCAGCCTCTAGCGTAAATCTCAGCGCCTTTTTTAACAAATTCTTTCGATTTATCTTCCATTCCTTTTTTGAGTGCCTCGTTTTCTGAGATTCCTTGTTCCGCCGCGTACTTACGCACATCTTCGGTGATCT
>SYCV01000221.1 GCA_005786805.1 Planctomycetia bacterium
GGGTCCGGTTTTTTTTCCGCAGGGCCCGGGGGCCGGATTCTACCGGTCAGTGAGCCTTTCGAACTGCCAATTAAAAAACCTTGCTACAGTAAATGCTTTTGCTTCAACTCATTTCCTACTGAACCGACCCTTCGACAAGCTCAGGGTCCGGTTTTTTTCCGCAGGGGCGGGAGAGCGTAATTTGATGAGTGCGAATATCGGGCTGAACCTAAAATGAATATCTCACATACAATCAGCGAGGATCAAACTTAGCGTCCACCTAATTTCATATGTTTGAATGCGCGGGTCTGGTTGGCTATTGCTCCCTCAACCGGAAGTCTCTCCATGGAACTTGCACCATAAAATCCATCAACCGCCTTAACCTGCTCCAAGATGAATTGTGCGTCTTCGGGCATTGAAATGGGCCCGCCATGACAAAGCACCAGCACTTCTGGCCTGATCGCCTTACAGGCTTCCGCAATCGCCCGCACTTCCTTCACGCTGGTTTCCAAGGATTTAGAGGTTTTTGCGCCGATCGCCCCCTTGGTGGTAAGGCCCATGTGAGCAACCACGATATCCGCCCCCGCCTTGGTCATTTGTCTGGCTTCTTCAACATTGAAAGCATATGGTGTAGTAAGGAGGTCGAGCTTCCTTGCAGCGGCAACGCACTCAACCTCCAATCCATAGCCCATTCCGGTTTCCTCCAGGTTTTCACGCATAAGCCCGTCAATCAACCCGACTGTAGGGAAATTCTGGATTCCCGCAAAACCCATGTCCTTAAGTTCCCGGAGAAAATGATCTCGTAACATGAAGGGATCAGTCGCACACACACCCGCGAGGACCGGTGTATGTTTAACCGCGGTCAAAACTTCGTAAGCCATTTCCTTAACAATCTGGTTCGCATTTCCAAAAGGAAGCATTCCCGCAAGGGACCCTCGCCCCGCCATGCGAAACCGGCCAGAGTTGTAAATGATGATAAGGTCGATGCCCCCATCTTCCTCGCATTTGGCACTGATACCCGTGCCTGCGCCCCCACCCACAATCGGCTTACCTTGGGCGACTTGGGCTCGGAATTTTTCCAATAAGGCTACTCGAGTTTCCGGCATGGTTGATCCTTGTTTTAAAGTCATGCGGCCTTGGCAGGCGTTGATACAATTTCGGGTTTTGTTCTTTGCTTGGAAACCGTTTCTGTGAAATTCAGAATCGGTGGCAGGAAAAACAGTGTCATGAGGCCACAGAACGCGGCACCCAAACCAAACGCATGGAGAGGTTGAAATTCAAATAAAAACCAAAGGCAGGCAAACCAAACCAGAAAATGCAGCACATGTAAAAACAAAACGAGAAATGTGGCACCGGGACGGTTGATCACTATCGCACCCAATCCACCTTCGATCATCTGCCTGCCCCGTTCATCCTTGTAAACCAGCGACTGCCCTGTCCTTCGGAGATAATTCCCCTTCGCATCCTTTTCTGGCTTGAAAACCGAAACCTTTCCATCTTCCTCAACTTCAATCTCAACAGGTGTGGTAGGCATGGGCATATTGATCTTGGATTTGTATTCGAGGCGATTGCCGGGTTGTTTGATATATACTTCTTTTTTACCATCGGCCCGGGTAATGGTCATGGATGGGAAAGGAGCACCTTCATCAGGTTTCAGGTTAGCTTTATTGTTTTCAGGAGTATAGGACTGAAGTTCATGAACAGGCCTGTAAATCCCGGGCGACCCATAATCCAACATCATCCAGACCACAATTGTACTGGTGATGATCAAACCACTGACAGGAGCGCGCCAGATAAAACCATCCGCAGGTTGGCTATAGATCCTTCCTTGAAGAAAGTGGGAGAAGGCTCCACTGACCACGGTTATTGACATCCACAATAAAATGACACCGAAAATCAATCCAAACAAAGTTTGTCTCCCTGGCTTGATACTTGGTAATGCAAACTATCAAACATGTTTTCTAGCTTACTGGATTCAGTTGAATAATAAGCAATGAAATAATTGAAACATGTCAATTTCCCAGAATTCCCACCTGTTCAAAAATACAGACTTGGGCCAAATTAAAACAACCCAGATTAAATAATCTTACAAACAGGGTATTTACACAAAATATATTCGCCCCGCTTGAATATATGGCTGTTCCAAAGCAATCTTGTGAGAATCAGCCACATTGTTATAATCCGCCCGGATTGATTTCGTGTTTTCTCAATCAACGCCATATGCCAGAGGTGCCAGACAATGTTTACCATGATAATTATCGCAGGCTTGGGATTGGCACAGACAGATGAGATAAAGACTTCAAGGACCCCGCCCCTCGCTGGAAATTTAAGCCTGCGTTTGCAGCCTTGCCAGGAATTGCTATACAGGGGATTATTCACTGAGGAAGCCCGGTCCAGCAGAGTCCAATTCCAACGATCGTACCGCATTGAATCTCGTTGCCTGGTTTTGGATAACGACAAGGGAAATCATCATCTTGCCTGTTTGACACTTTTAAAACAGCGGAGCAACCCTGCGCCATTGCCAACGGTCAGTTCGGAACCACCTTCAACATCTGTCCGCCTTGAAATAATCAACATTGATTCCAAAGGCAAAATACTACAAGGAAACAACCTGGGGAAATTATCCCTCGATGGCCCACCCACGATCGAATGGGGATATCTTGTGGAATTACCAAAATCTCGGATTGCGGAAAACGATACTTGGGAAACAACAGAAGATGGCAGGCCTGTCTGCAACTGGAGTGTTTCAACAACTGAGATGGTGCAGGGTATGAAATGCATCAAAATCGTAGGCATCCAACAGACCGATGATTGGGCCCGACCCCGCGCGGACCAACAGGCATGGAAAAGGACCGACACCGTATGGCTAAATCCCCAACTGGGTGTAGCTCAAAAAGTTGAGCGAACCATCGAGATAAAAGACCCGGCCCACAATGAACCTTCCCAAAAAAGCACATTGCGTTGCGAACTGGAAACAAGCCTGGTGTATCCCGGCCAATTGTTCCAAGATCGAAAAAGGGAGATTCAACTGGCGCAGAACTACCGCGAAACCGCGAATGAATACATACCCAACATTGGAAAGTACACGCCCCAGACAAAGGCATTGGTCAGGCAGGTAAAGGCCCAAATGGAAACCATGACCCAAACCCCTTATCGCGATGCGATCATTCAGACCAGCAAAAGGATTGAGAACATTTTAAAGGGCGACAACCCGGAGCAGGTGATCGTTCCCGTTTCCACCACCAGTCTTCAAACCGCGAAGATAGGGCAGAAAGCCCCTGACTTCATCGCGCAGAACCTGTTGAAGCAGGAATCAGTCAGGCTCGCCAGGTTGGAGGGAAAATCCATCGTCATGGTGTTCTACAATCCGAAGTCTCCTCTTTCATCCGAGGTGCTTGATTTTGCAAGCAAGATCCAATCCACTCATGGCGACCAGGTGACAGTGCTTGGAATGAGCGTAGTCAATGACAATGAAATAGTCCGGAAGCAAGCTGAATCATCAAAAATAAATTTCATGGTGCTTGATGGCAGCGGCTTGCGCTCAAGTTATAACCTTGAATCCACCCCGAAGATCCTGGTGTTGGATTCCAAGGGTGTTGTCCGAATGAACTGCCTTGGTTGGGGGCAGGAAACACAGTCGGAAATCAGCTCCGAACTAAAGCGTCATATAGCGCGGGACTAATCGTCCCTTACATGTTATCCAGCCGGCAAAAGTGGTTCCTGTGCTGGGGTTTGTTTCAACTCCTGATGGTTTCATGCTTGAGTTGCAGGGCTTAATGCCGATACGATAAAGGGGTATTGCAGGCGATGGTTGAATACGAGGTACAACCGAACACAAGGAAGTGCGCGAAAAGCGGCAGGGTGCTACAACCGGGAGAAACGGTGTATACCGTACTTGCCGAGGAATCCGGGAAATTAGTTCGCAAGGATTATGCGGAGGAAAATTGGCAGGGAGCGCCTGAAGGCTGTTTTTCACATTGGAAGGGAAAGGTAAAGGAAACGGCGACGACAAAAAAATCCCTGCCCATGGATGAAAGCATGCTGATGGATTGCTTTGAGAGGCTGGAGGGACAGGATGACCCCAAGCAGCAAAATTTCCGGTATATAATTGGACTGATGCTGGTTCGAAAACGGAAGTTGAAATTACTTAAGACAGAAAACCTTGGTGACATGGAAAGATTGGTTTTGCGTTGCCAAAAGACAAACACAAACCATGAGATACTTCACACCAAGCTGACCGAAAACGAACTTGATAAAGTTCAGGAAGAAGTCCTGGGACTTCTGGGTTGGGAGTAATCCCCCCGAATTTGGAGAATGCCATGACTCTGCTAAGTGGAAAATTCCTGATTAAAAAAGCTCCGCTGCTCGCATTGCTTTCCGTGCTGGTTGGTTGTAATAGCTGGCCCGGGTTGAGGGACCGTGACACTGCGAGGAACCTCCCGGGTGAAACCCCATCAGCACAGCAACTTGTCGCCTACCTGAACAACAACGGGCAAAGAGTGCAGGCAATTCAATGCAACCAAGTTTCAATTGACGCCAAGCAGGGCAATCAAACCGCTCCAGGTCTAGATGGCCTGATGGTATGCCAAAAGCCCCGCAATTTCAGGCTCAAGGCAAAGGTTATTGGTCAACCTGCCGTTGATATTGGGTCAAACAATCAAGAATTCTGGTATTGGATCAGCAAAGTTGAACCAGTGCCCTATGTGTTTCACTGCAACTATGACGAGCTGGACAAAGGTAATGTCCGCCTGCCATTTCCCTTCCACCCCGACATGATTGTCAGCGCGTTGGGAATGGGTGAATACGATCCATCCAAGCAGTACGAAGTGAAGGTGAACCAGCAGAACATTGAGCTTGTGGAACCAGTTGCCATATATCAGGGCAAGCAGGTTCGCAAATCCACCGTATTTCAAAGAAAGGCGATTTCCCAGGGTAAGTACCAGGTTGCAGGGCACATTCTTCGCGACATTCAAGGCCGGGAAATATGCAATGCCACGGTTTACGAGGTTCAACAAAGCAGGGAGACGGGGGCAATCCTGCCCCAGCGTATAAAAATCGTATGGCCCGAGGAAAAGATGGAAATGCTCCTTCGGCTGAACGACATGCAAGTGACAACTGTCACCCCGGATCGTGCAGAAAGATTGTTCAGCAGGAACGATTTATCAAGCCTGCCTGGATTTGATCTTGCAAGATGGGCTCCCGACCAAGGCGCCCCAATCCAACGCACCAGAGGCGTCGCCCCATAATTGTCTCAGGCTAGTAGAGCCCTTAATTTTAATTTGGCCCTTGCAAGCATCGGCCCTATTGAGTTGATAGCAACACCCAGATTTTCACTGATTTCCCTGTAGCTTAGCCCTTCCAGGTAAAACATTCTTATCAACCGCCCGTGGGGAATTTCCAACCTCGAAATGGCATCCCTGATACCATTTTCATCAACATTTTCCGAAGTTATATCGTTTATGATTCCGGGGGTATCAAATTCAGTGATGCCAAGACTTCGATTGGCACCTTGGTAGCGAATGCGCTTGTTGATTTCATGCACCGCTTTCCTATGGACCAGAGTACATAAGTAAGTGGACAATTTACTTTCGCCCTGATAGGAGCGAAAGAATGCGAAATCATTCTTGAGTATTTCAATGAACACCTCGGATGTTATGTCTTCGAGGTCATCGGAAGTAAGTTGATATCTCATGCGAAACCCGACTTGGTGTATGGCATGAAAAATCAACTGGATGTAATCATCAACAAATTGATTCCAAGCCCCGGGAAACCGGTCCAAGCAACTTTCAATCAAATTCTTGTCTGCCGAGTTAGATGCCATTCTTTTTACATTTTTTTCTTTGGAATCAGTGAGAAACAAAATAACCTAGTTATTCTATTGCAATGACAATACAACAGTCACTAGCAATTGGATAGGCAATATTGTTATGGGAATTGGGCATTTTGCCCATAGCCCCTTTTTGGCCAAATTTTAAAATCAGAGGCACCATGAGTAGCACAGATCCTTGGTTTCAATCACTATTCGCAGATCGCATCGGTGGATCAAACTATGGAAAATCGACTAAAATATATAAGTTTGAGAAAATAAAGCGTGCAAAGCGCGCCGCCCTTGCGGCTCATCCCGAGCGAAAACTTCTGGATTTTGGGATCGGGGAAAATGATGATATGGCCCCCGCACTGGTAAGGAACTTCCTTAAAACCGAGGTTGATAAGGTTGAAAACCGTGGCTATGCGGATAATGGAATCGCAGCATACAAGGAAGCCGCCGCCGGTTTCATGCAAAAAGTTTTTAATGTCACACTCGACCCAGTCACGGAAATTAACCACTGTATTGGTTCAAAACCCGCCTATGCGATGCTGCCCGCGGTTTTCATCAACCCAGGCGATATCACCTTGATGACAGTTCCGGGCTATCCTGTCGCTGGAACCCACACCGAATACTATGGTGGAAAAGTTCACAAGCTGCCCTTGCTTGCGGAAAACAACTTTTTTCCAGACCTAGACAACATTCCCAAGGATGTCTGTGAAAAAGCCAAGTTGCTTGTCATTAATTACCCCAACAGTCCCACCGGACAGGTTGCAACCAGGGATTTCTACAAAAAAGTGATCGAGTTCGCCCATAAGAACAAAGTCATCGTGGTCCAGGATGCAGCTCATATCCTTTTAAGTTATGAAGGTGCCCCACTTAGCTTCCTGCAGGTTGAAGGCGCAAAAGAGGTGGGTGTTGAGGTCCATTCGATGTCGAAGGGATTCAACATGATTGGATGGCGCTTGGGATTTGTCGCAGGCCATTCTAAAATTGTACAGGCCTATGCCGATGTGAAGGACAACTGTGATTCTGGCCAGTTCATGGCGATCCAACAAGCCGCTGCTGAAGCCCTCCGACACCCCGAGATAGGTGAGCAGGTGAGGGAAAAATATGGAAGAAGATTGAGGAAGTTAGTCGCGGCA
>SYCV01000222.1 GCA_005786805.1 Planctomycetia bacterium
AAAAAATATCGTCAACTCCTTCTTCTCCGCGAATGGTTCCGCTGTCTTCCTTGACGCCAGTACCTGGTTCACCACCTTGTACGGTATATACTTCCGAAATGACAACAATCCTGATTTCATCTTCTCGATGCCATCCTTCAAATCAATCATTTCCTTGACAAAGAAATTATGAGCGGGGGAGAAAACAATATTACCTTTGCCGATTTCAATGACATCACCCACCATTTTTTCAATCGGTTTTGAAAATCTTCTTGCGATCATGATGTTGAACAAGCTTGTCACGATCATCAACAAAATCAGGCTTAACGCTGTTATTTTAAAGTTCCAAACAAGGCCCGCGATAGCAAGCTTGCGATTGACACAAACCCCGATTATCCAATCAGGTTTTCTACCAGGATAAGTGGCGGTCCAGGAATACACCCAATTTTGACCATCATCCGCAGTGACAATTTTTATACCTGTTGAATCCTGGTTGAATGGATCCCTGTTTTCCGAATATTCACTGTCTATGATCTTGGTGAAGGCCCTTATTCGCAGATCGGGATGCTTTTTGGCGAGAATCAAAAACCGATTGCTACTACTTACAATCCCAGGGTCAGGCGGGTTTTCAAAATAAACCGGGTCCGGATGACCGATAACCACAATCTCACCATCATCCCTTCTTTCCACGACAAAAGGGATTCCACCATAACTATAATCCCGGTCCATTTTTCTTTTGGTGAGATCCATGAGATATTTTTGAAGCTGGAGTATTCCCAAGTCAACGGTCAACATACCGATGAATTCACCTGAATCATCATGCAGAGGCACCACATAGCTAAGGATTGGCAGATAAGCCTGCAAGGCCTTGATGGAATACCCCCGAGAATTAAACCAGCCGGGCTTTTTGGAATCCTTAAACGCCAGATAAAAATCATAAAACCTTGGGTCACTTTCATTTGAATCACTATTTAGGACCTTCGGCGTCGGACTTTCACGATTCTCATAAAGTTTTGAATTAAAGACCTGGTTTTCACCAGGGACCACCTCGGCGACAAGTATTTCCCCCTCATAAGTCTTCAGGGTTCGAACCATGAATCCTGTTTTATGATCAATAATTGAAAAGCCATCCATGTATTTGTTGGCTTTCAAATTGTTTTGAATGAATGCCCTCGCCATTGCCTTCGACTGCGCGTCCTTGAGATGGTTTTTTTTTATAAGATTACTGTAAACCTCCGCATCTATCTCAATTTCATCGAGAAGATCCATCAGCAAATCATTGATGTTTGTGGAAATCAGGTTCATCATCATGGACCTTGATGATTTGCCTTCGATGTATTGCATTGTGAACGAGATTGAAGTGAGAACAGTACCCACGATGAGGATCAATAAAATCAATCTGAATATCAAATGATATTTTAATGGCCAGCCATTGAGAGCAAATACAAGTCTGTTCATTAATGTGCTTTCCGGCCTTGATTTTATCCACAGACCACACGCCAAATTCCAACCACACCATCCCAAAGCTTTGTGATTATCCTGTTTCTTTGATGCTTTTGCAAGTAATCTAGTGTAGTTAATTGACTAGGTGATTGAATAACGGGTTGATACGCGGGTTGCAAATTCAACCAAGCTACCAAGGAAGCCAACCATGAGAATAAGCAGGGTGAAAGTCACGGGTGGAAGCAAACTTGCATTTTATGATGAAGCTGGGTTCATGCTGCTTGAGGAAGCTGCAAAAAAAGCAGGCAGGGATTCCTCCTGGCTGGCAAACGCGGAATTAATCGATTGCATCCATGGTGGCAAACACCATCATAACGCCCTTGGCTTGCTACCATTTTTCACCCCGGTCGGGAAAATCTCCGAGGCCAGTTTCCTTGTGCCCATTCCCAAACCCAATAAAATTTTCCTGCTTGCGGGCAATTACGCTGAACATATCCGTGAGGGAGGCGGAATCGCCCTTGAACGCGCTGAAACCTTCCCTTATGTGTTCATGAAGCCAGCCAGCACCACCCTTAACGATCCATACAAACCGGTCCGTATTCCCTCGGTCTCACCCGATGCCATAGATTGGGAACTTGAATTGGGGGTCATCATCGGCAGGAATTGCAAATATGTCAAGGAGGCTGACGCACTTTCCTATGTCGCTGGTTACACCATCATCAACGATATCTCAAACAGGAAATTCAGACCCAATTCCGGCAGAAAAAAAAGGGAAAAGGATGTGTTCTTTGATTGGCTTCACGGGAAATGGTTTGATAGCTTCTGCCCGATGGGCCCCTGCGTGCTTGATGCCAAGTCTCTTCAAGACCCGCAATCCCTGAAACTGGAGCTTAAATTAAATGGCGAAACCAAACAAAACTCCAGCACCGCCCAGATGATATTTCCCGTCGCAGCACTTATTGAATTCATTTCTTCCATGGTCACACTTGAACCCGGGGATATCATCTCCACGGGAACACCATCCGGGGTAGGCCACACCTCGGGAACATTCCTAAAGCCCGGCGATACCATGCATGGCTTCATTGAAAAAATCGGCACCCTGGAAACCAAGATCGACAAGGAATTGGACTGCCCCTACGAGAGCGAGATTGTTTTTTCAAGGCGGGAAGACAGGTAAATGGCATCCAATGCCTTAAGCGTCGCACATACCGATTCCGGGGTATTCCTGCAATCCGGGCCACCCCTTGCCATCGCAATCCAATCCATTAAAAGTTGAACCGTTCTTTTTCCACCATAGCCCCGGGTATTATCAACAGGAAGGATGAACTTTTCCTCCATGGGAATGAACTGGGGTTGCGGGCCATGAATTTCAAATAGCCCCCCGGTCCCAGGGTGCGAAGGGTTCCAATGCAACCAGCGCTGCGACCCGAAAATACTCCAGCCCGACTCCCCGGCCCACCTTGGAAGCCAATAACCCCCCGAAAAATTCACCAGGCATCCATTCGATAGCTCGAGCAATGCAGACCCGCCATCCTCCACCTTCGAAGGGGTATCAGAAAAAACCCCGGTCCTCGCACAAACGCTTTTTAATTTGCAACCAGTGACATACATCATCAAGTCAAACCAATGGCACGCAAGCCAGTTGAAAAATCCTCCCCCGCTTATGCCGGGATCGAACAAATAATGCCCCGGCCCGCGTCTTGCAATATCGCTGGTATACCAATGCATCTGCACGGATATGAGCTTGCCAAATCTACCTTCAAACATCATGGTTTTTAATCGTTGGGCTCCCTCATCATAACGCCACATATACCCCGCCTGGAACGCAACCCTGCCGGCGCGAATCGCATCAAGCGCGGGCAACCATTCTTCCGCGGTGGCGGCGCAGGGTTTTTCAACCAGCACAGCTCTGCCCTCCCGGGCAAGTTTTATCACAACCGATGGAGTCTCGTTGTTGGGCAGGCATACCACCGCACCATCAAACCCTCCCCACTTAAGAAGCTCATCAACCGAATTAAACCTGGGTAGATGGGCGTATTTTTCCTCCAGGCTCGCGGATGAATTTCCAAACGCGTTCACAAACGCAACTATCTTGGCATCATCTTGAACCAGGCTGATGGATTCACGCCATCCAGCCCCATGGGGATGATCAACACCTATGAAAGCAATGCGGAATTTTTCAGCCATTTGCATTCTCTTCGTGAAATTCGGAAATCAAGGAAGGTTCAATATCAGGCCGTGACCTCATGGTGTACCAGGTAAGGCCGTCAATATTCTTGCTGGAACCGGGAAGAACCAGGTTGAAAAAAAACGCAGTGACAATCATCACCAGAAGCGATGCAGGCATTACCAGTGTAAAACTAAGGTTTCTCTCCAACCCCAGTATCTCCCTTCCATAGGAGATCAGTATCGCCGATACAAAAGCCACAAGGGTCGCAGGCACAATTGCAACAGCCCTGATCCATGGGATGAAAATCCCTATCAGAAACATCCCGCCCAAGGGGGCGGTAAAACAATTGAAACTTCTTGGCATCATCTCGACTATGTTGCGATCCTGCACCAGAACATCAATCCCATAAGCCAAAAGCGTTGAAAACAACCCGGCAAGAAGCGTTACGCGGGTTGCAAACACCGCCTTGGATGATTGATTCAGCTCTTTTTGTTCCATTGCAAGAACTGTGGCCAGCGAATTGAATCCAGAGGATATGGTGGACATGGCGGCGGCAAGCACGGCGGTCAGCACGGCGCCCGCAAGGCCGGATGGAAGAAATTCAACCATATACCTGGGAAAAATCATGTCAGCTTTTTTTTCCTGGGACAAATCAACCTGCGTGTTTCCATTCAAATTCTCATATAAAATCGCAAGTCCCACCAGCACCAGCACCCCGTTTATGCAGAGGTTGCCTACCACCGCAAGAATAAAACTTTTCCGGGCAGCTTTCAAATCCGTGGTTGAAAAATATCTTTGAACCGTCATCTGGTTTCCAAGATGTATGCAGACATGCCAGACAAACATGGTCAAAGCGAAGGTAACCACGGTGCTGCGCTGGTAGGGATCCAAGCTGAAAATTCGGGTGCCAGACTTTTCACCATGGTATTGGATCGCAGCCTGAATCCAATCAACCGGGTTGGAATGGGTGTTGATGGCAATAAAGATGATGCATCCGAGGGCACCGCCAAACATAAGGAAAAACTGCACCACATCCGTCCATACAACCCCCCGGTATCCACCCACCATCGTGTAAAGCGTGGTGATTATTCCCAATAAAAGAATTATCGCGCCAAGATGCAGGTAAGTCACCTCCACCATGGTCCTGGCCATGGCAAGGATCACAAAACCCATCCATGCGATCGTCTGGAGGGAGAAGAAAATAACACCGAGTCTCCGGGCGGACATGTCAAACCTGTGACCAAGATATTCATAGGCGGAAGTGAACCTGAAACGCATCAAAAATGGAATGAATAGAAAAAGGACAAACCCGGTCTCCAAGATGATCGCGATAAACTTGCCCGTGATGTTTGTAAACCCTGAAAGAAAAACCTCACCCGGTTCGGAAATGTAGGAAAGCGATGAGATCAATGTCGCGACTATGCTCAACCCTATCGCGTACCATGGTATCTGGCGGTGGGCGAGAAAATATTCTCCAGCATCCTTTTTATGAGACCCCGCCCGGATTCCTATCACCAGCATTGCGACAAAATAAACCAACATGACCGAGTAATCCAGAATTCCGAATTCATGTGCGGGCATGGCATTCAACCAGGAGGGAATTGTATCATCAATCACTTGGTTGCAGCATAATTTGTTACAAGTTCAAAAAACACTATATTTTTCTTTTAGATATGAAAAAACAAACCTTATGCCATATCCGAAAAAGAAAACGCATTTAGGCTGTTTGCGTCTTCCCGGTGATCTGCTTTCTTTTTTACCGCCAACACGCCAAGTTCGCCCAAAATGATTATTCCAATTCTAATTGATGCTTACTTTTCTTTCTTCGCGGTCTTTGCGTCTTCCCGGTGATCTGCTTTCTTTTTTTACCGCCAAGACGCTAAGTCCGCAAAGATTAATACATCCTTACCACATTATGCTTTCTTTTCTTTCTTCGCGCTCTTTGCGTCTTCCCGGTGAAATGCTTTTCTTTTTTACCGCCAAGACGCCAAGTTCACTCAGAATGATTATTCCAATGCAAATTGATGCTTACTTTTCTTTCTTCGCGGTCTTTGCGTCTTCCCGGTGATCTGCTTTCTTTTTTACCGCCAACACGCCAAGTCCGCAAAGATTAATACATCCTTAGAGATTGTTTACTTTTCGTCTTATTCCATCTTTAATCAGTGGAACATTCCAATTCATCAAAAAACCTAAACGAAAAACCGAAAGCTTTAGGTATGTCAAATGTTGAGCCTCATGAATCGGCAAAAGCGAACTTACCGACTTATTCTCAATCACAATGCATTCCGCAACCAACATATCAATCCGGTAACCAGCTTCAATTTCGATACCATCAAATCGAACTGGAAGCATGACTTCGCACCGCATGCTTTTACCCCTCGTCCGAAGTTCATGAGCAAGACAAAACTGATAGGTCGATTCAAGTAATCCAGGTCCCAGTTCACGATGAACTTTTATGCAGGCATCAACTATAATTTTTGCATCTTTTTCAATTTCATCATTGCTGACCATAATTTTTATCTCTTCGTGGTCTTTGCGTCTTACCGGTGAACTGCTTTTCTTTTTTTACCTCCAAGACGCCAAGACCGCAAAGAATACAAAATCCTTACCACATTATGCTTACTTTTCTTTCTTCGCGCTCTTTGCGTCTTACCGGTGAACTGCTTATTTCTTATCTTTGCAGTGGGATAAAACTCATCAACCAGCGACGATGTTCACCAATTTGCCCGGAACGATGATCATCTTTTTGATCGGTTTCCCAGCTATGAATTCCTGGACTTTAGGATCCGCCAGGGCAAGTTGCTTGAGGGCATCATCAGCCATACCGGTTGCAACACTAAGACGGGTGCGGATTTTTCCATTGACTTGGACAGGAATTTCGATGGCATCAAGCTTCAATAATTCCGGGTTGTATACGGGCCATGGGGCATAGGAAAGTGAGGATGTTTCCCCCAGTGCCTGCCAGACTTCCTCCGCAAGGTGTGGTGCGAAAGGGGCAAGCAACTGCACGAATGTCTTCAGTACGGATTTGGGTTTTTCAGCCATTGGTGTGAGGTAATTCGTGAATTCCATCATCGCGGAGATGGCGGTGTTGAAACGGTAATGCTCCAAGTCATCGGTAACCCGCTTGATGGTATGGTGAAGCATGCGCAAAGTTTCACGGTCTGGATCAATTTCCCTCACCGCGTCAAGCAAAACCGTATGCTCGGCACGATCATCAATGATCATGCGCCAAACCCTGGCAAGGAATCGAGACACGCCCTCCACGCCATGCATGCTCCAGGGCTTTGTCGCCTCTAGCGGCCCCATGAACATCTCATAAAGGCGAAGACTATCCGCGCCATAATCATGAACCACATTGTCGGGATTTATCACATTTCCCCGGCTCTTGGACATCTTTGATGCGCGGGCATCCACTCGAATTTCGGGGTTCCCAAGTAGTACAAAGGAATCGCCTTTCTTCTCGGCCTTGGATTCATCAATTTTCACACATTCAATCGGGATACCGGTTTTCTTTTCAGTTGCATTCACACCATCAAAACTGACAAGTGCATGAGAAATAAACTGACCGTCTTTTTTAAAGGTGGTGTACTCCATTTCACCAAGGATCATGCCCTGATTGATAAGCTTTTGAAAAGGTTCCTTGCAATTGATATAGCCCCGATCATAAAGCAACTTGTGCCAGAATCTGGAATAAAGAAGATGAAGCACAGCATGCTCCGCGCCACCGATATAGAGATCAACTGGTAGCCATGCGTTAAGCAATTCCGGGTCGCAGAAAGCCTTAGTGTTTTTGGGATCAATATAGCGAAGGTAGTACCAGCAAGAGCCTGCCCACTGTGGCATGGTGTTGGTCTCGCGGATGTACTGTTTCCCATTGCGTTCCACTTTTAGCCAGGCGGTGGCTTTACCCAGTGGTGGTTCAGGTTTGCCTGAAGGCCTGAAATCTTCCAATTGGGGAAGTTCCAAAGGTAGTTCGGAAGTTTCAATCGGCTCAATATTACCAAGAAGATTACCTTGGGCATCAACCTGGTGAAGGAGTGGGAAAGGCTCGCCCCAGTAGCGTTGCCTGCTGAAAAGCCAGTCACGAAGCTTGAAATTTACCTTTCCAATGCCCTGCTTTTTTGACTCAAGAACCGCGATGATCTTTTTCTTGAACTCGGCTGAGGCAAGTCCATCATATTCCCCGGAATTACAAACGATGCCCTCATCCGTGAAGGGTTCAGAGAACTCTTGCATCGAGCTCTTTGTTTTTTCAAGCCATGAATCCGAGGGTTTAACCACAGGGATAATGGGCAGATTGAAATGTTTCGCGAATTCAAAATCCCGCTCATCGTGAGCGGGCACCGCCATGATTGCACCGGTGCCATACCCTGCAAGCACATAATCAGCAATCCAAATGGGGATCTGTTTGTTGTTAACAGGGTTGATCGCGAAGGCTCCTGTGAAAACCCCGGTTTTCTTCTTGGCAAGCTCGGTTCGCTCAAAATCACTCTTGCGTGAAGCTTCCAACTGATAAGCTTCGACCAGGGCTTTTTGCCCGGGAGTGGTGATGGTTGAGACAACCGGATGCTCAGGCGAGACAACCATGTAGGTGGCCCCAAAGAGGGTATCTGGCCTGGTGGTGAAAACCTTGATCACTTTATCCGAGGCTTCAAGCTTGAATGAAACCTCAGCCCCCTCGCTTCTGCCGATCCAGTTGCGCTGCATGTCCTTGATGCTTTCAGACCAATCAAGATCTTCAAGATCGTATAAAAGCCTTTCCGCATAGGCGGTTATACGCAGCATCCATTGCTTGAGGGGCATGCGGACAACAGGATGGCCCCCCCTCTCGCTTTTGCCATCAATAACCTCTTCATTCGCCAGCACAGTACCCAAGGCGGAACACCAGTTGACAGGCACCTCAGCCTGGTAGGCAAGCCTTTGGCTGTCGCGATAAATGCGAACAGCGTCATCACCCTGGCTCTTGATATTTTCCGGGATGGGAAGTTCAGCGATGGGCCTGCCTTTTTTCGCGGAAGCATCGTACCAGGTGTCAAAGAGCAGAAGAAAAATCCACTGCGTCCAGCGATAGTAGGAAGGATCGGTGGTATCAACTTCCCGATCCCAATCGTAGCTGAACCCCAGGGCTTGGATCTGCCTGCGGAAGTTGTTGATGTTTTTTTCAGTGGTGATACGGGGGTGGGTGCCTGTTTCGATCGCGTATTGTTCCGCAGGCAAACCAAACGCATCCCAGCCCATGGGATGAAGAACGGAAAAGCCCCGGGCCCTTTTATAGCGGGCAAGAATATCGGTTGCGGTGTAGCCTTCGGGGTGGCCCACATGCAGACCCGCGCCACTGGGATAGGGAAACATATCAAGAATGTAATATTTTTGCGCGGATGGTTTTTCGGGGGTTTTGAAGGTTTTATTCTTTAACCAAAAAGCCTGCCATTTGGGTTCTATGATACGGGGATTGTAACTTGGCATGATTAACAAGTCTTCGTGATTAAGGTTTCAATTTTAGCGACAAAAACACCATTCCATCATCATATGGTAACAGTGCATGGTTCCTAGCGGGCCAACAGTGTAAAACACAATGAGAGCTTCAAAAAAGCTTGGATTAAAAAACGGGAGCCAAGTGGTGAAACCTGCCTCCCGTGAAGAATATCAATAAACTTGAAACAAGTTTTACTGGCCAAGGCTCTTCAACATGGTCTTTGCAACCAATTTATTACCAGCTTCGTTCAGATGCACCCTATCGGTGGTCAGAATCCCCTTGTCTTTCTTTTCGGGATTATTGGCTGCAATATGATCGACGAATGCTTTGCGTAAATCGCAAAGATTCAAATTTAACTCCTTGGCAACCTTGCGACTGATGTTTGCATAGTCATCCAACTTGGCATCAAGCTTGTTGGCTCCGCCCGGAAGTTCACCAATCACCGTAGGGGTGCATACTATCACCTGGGCGCCAGCCTTGGTGCATTTGCCAATCACTTCCTTCAAGCCACTTTCAAAGGCTTCAGGCATGGTGCCACGCTTTGGGTCAGATTCCCCATGCCATACATCATTGATACCAATGTAGATGAAAACAATGGTTGGTTTCTTGGCGACAACATCCTTGTCAACCCGCGCCTGGAGGTTGGGCACTTTATTACCACTGATCCCCGCACCTACGCACTCGATGGCAAGATCTTTTTTCTTCTCAGCGAATTCAGCCCGAATCACCTGGATATAACCCTTGCCACTATTTCCCCCTGCAGTGATGGAATCACCAAGAAAAACAATTCGATCATCTTTCTTAAGAACCACAGGGGCGGGTTCAGCAAACAACGATGGAACGGAAAAAGCCACAAACAACATACTAGCAAGAACAGAATTCAATCGAATCATGATACACCTCAAGGGAATGAATAATAATCACTCCGACAGTATAACATTGCGAATTAAACGAAAAAAGCCATAAGGTGCTTATTTTGACTGCTTGATCAGATCAAGCATGGCTTCACCCATCGCTTTTCCAATTCGATTAAACCAGATAGCACTACCATAGTAATGGTAAGGCCGATCACTGCCGGTATTAACCCAAGCAGGGTTTTTCTGCCAATTGGGAAACATCTCTTCCGCTGCTTTATCCACCAGCACATCAACCGGGAAGGCCTTCAAGTTGCCTTTAAACTCTGGCACAGTATTCATCGAAAGTTGCGCCTCACGGACCACCAACATACCTCCGGTTGCGGGCTTTGAACCGTTCTGGCCCAACGCCCCAATCACAAAAGGCAATTTCGGCGAGTTAAGATCCTTCCTGACATCATTGATAAAATGTTTCATGTTGGAAGCGTATTCATTCTCCGCTCCGAAAATATCATTAAAGCCCTGAAACCAGACAAAACCTGCCAACTCCGGTTTCATCCCCTTCAATGATGGAAACAAGGATGCATGATCATTCATCACCATTTTAATTTCAGTCATCATGCTGCGGTAGGAAGAACCATAGTCTTTCTTAATATCTTCCATGGTGGGAAGCGGATCCTTTTTTTTGTTCTTTTCATTATTTTTAGTAACGCGCTCCCTAGCCTGCGCAAGTTCTTTCTGAAGAACTTCATCAGCGGGAAATCCAGCAGAAGGCGAACGAAAAAGCTTGTAAAGGGAATGCCCGCCCCATGCAGCTTTCACCAGAATCACAGGTTCACTGAAGTGATTACCCATCAAGGTTCCGAATTCCAACTCAACGCCGGTGCAACCAGGAGAACCATATCCAACAGTGAGTGGGCCCTTGCGTTCTAGGAACTTGATGAAGACATCATCGCGAACGATCCATTTATCATCTTTACGCAGGTGTGTAAAAAGCTCTTTGGTAGGGGCATTGGCAGCTTGATATTCAAGCAGGGTGTTCCGGGCTTTACCCTCCATGTTCGATTGTCCCGCTAAAACAAACACCTTAACAGTCTTGGGTGCATCAGCAGCAAAGGCAGGAAAATCCGCCAAATGCAACATTATCACAACCACCGCCATGGCCTTCTTCATAATCAAATCACCCCTTAAAACCTAACTCTTCACGCGCTCTAAAATAAAACACCAGTTAAAAATCCGCCTGGTATCCATTCCTATCAACCATGCTATTCATGAGGCAATACTATTTACTGAAAAGCTTTTTGAGTTTCATGAACTGCAGGAAAGCATCGAACAACCAGCCCGGTGCCTGGCCCACTCAGGGCGTTTTGCAGCATATTCTTCCATCCCTGCCTGTTCATCATAGGGCTTGCGCAACAAGTCAAGGAGTTCGTTCACCTTGGAAAAATCACCGTCTGCGGCCTTATCGATCGCCAGTTGAGCAAGATAATTCCTAAGCACATACTTGGGATTATGGGCATTCATCTTTTTACGCCTGGATTCCCCGGATGAACCATCAGAGTGAACCCGGGCCAGATAACTTCGAAGCCATTTACCCATGCGCTCCTTGTATTTATCGGTTAATTGGTCAGGCAGATAGTATGCTTCCAACAACAGCTTCAACAGCACATCGTCACTTGTCTCATTTATTTGGTTGGAATCAAGCAAAGCTAATTTACGAAAGAAAATTGTCATGTCGGTTTCAACCAACTGAAGCACCTGGAATAGTTCATCAAACAGGGTTTCATCTGATGCAGGGTCAAAATGGCGAAGCCCAAGCTTACCAGCCATCATTTCATTCCAGCCCTGTTTGAAGGTATTGGAATAGACAGACAAGGCTTCCTGAAGGGGTTCTATTTTTTCAATCAAGGGGTAGATGGATTCAGCGAACCTTGCCAGGTTCCATAGCGCCACCTGGGGTTGATTGCCAAAGCGATAACGCCTTCCCGAGGCATCGGTGGTGTTGGGAGTCCAGTTGGGATCATAATTTTCCAACCAGCCGTAAGGGCCGTAATCGATGGTCAATCCAAGGATGGACATATTGTCCGTATTCATCACGCCATGCACAAACCCAACCCTCTGCCATTCCACCATCATGGTCGCGGTTCTTCTGCAGACTTCTTCAATCCAGGCAAGGTAAACTTCGGGGGAAGGTTCCCCCAGTTGGGGGAAATCGGTTTTAATCGTGTAATGAACAAGTTTTCGAAGTAGTTCAACATCACCACGCGAAGCTAATATTTCAAAGTTCCCAAACCTGGTGAAAGATGGAGCGACCCTGCAAACAACAGCGCCGGGTTCATGCATGGGATTACCATCGTAAAACATATCCCGCATCACTTTTTCGCCAGTAAGGACCAGGCTTAACGCGCGGGTGGTGGGAACGCCCAGATGGTGCATGGCCTCACTGCATAAGAATTCCCGGACTGAAGAGCGCAGAACCGCAAGACCATCTGCGGTACGGGAGTAAGGGGTGGGACCAGCGCCTTTGAGTTGCAACGCCCAGCGTTCACCTTTTTTATTCAACACCTCTCCAAGGTTGATTGCCCTGCCATCGCCCAACTGGCCTGCCCACTGGCCAAACTGATGGCCGCCATAGCACATTGCGTAAGGGTCCATGCCGGGTAGCTGCTGATTCCCGGCAAACACCTGGGCAAAATAATCCGTAGTGCAATTCTCATCAGATAGATCCAACAATTGTGCTACTTCCCTGGAGTAGCTGATCAATTGAGGTTTGGATACCTTGATGGGTAAAACCTTGGAATAACAGGCACCAACAACCTGCCTTCTACGATTGGATGAATCAGGATCACCCGGCAATTCAGCAACAAATCGATTATCAAATTTCAAGGCGTCAAGCTGGTGATTCATGGAAATCTTTGTGTTCCGGTATGGTGCAAAGGTTTATCTAACATTTGCCAACTTAACAGGAACATCAGCGATGGCAAGTGCCGCTATGCCATTAGAGCCATAAATAAGCTTATCGGGCTTACCATCCCAATACTTACCCGAAAGATAAGAAATCAAATTAGGCTTGTCAGGCGAAGCCAACTGCCTGCCTTGGGAAGCAAGTTGAAGGATGATGTTGCTGCCTTCCGCCTTGCCTGATGTGATGGGCGCAGCAACGCCATCAAGATAAATCCAAGCTTTGCATTGTTCCTTCCAAATCATGGGTTGATCAAACTGCAATAAGATTTCATTTTTTGCCTCGTTGGTGAAAACAGCCCGCAATAGATTTGGCGCGCTCAACACCTTGGATCTTGAAAGCCCATAGTTGTCCTGTTCCAAAAGTGGACAAATCTGCCTGGCAATAAGGGCATAACCCTCCATGTCAAAATGACAAAGCCCCCTTCCACTGGAACCACTAACAATCCCAAGCGTGGACATGATGCGCATGTTGGAATATAGGAAAGGTAGAGAGCGCTGGACTTCCAGCAACATATCTCCCGCATGGGTGCCACCCATGTTGCAACCACTTGGCCAGATTTGAAACACATAATAATTTTGGATGTTGGGAAAATCCTGTTTCCATGCAGCGGAAAGATCGACAAAGTATTGCTGGTAAGATTTCCAATCATAATCGCCTGTGGGTGATGCGGAACCCTGGTTGTTTTCTCCCTGGTGCCAAAGAACCCCGCGAATTCCATGGGAAAGGTTCGCCGCCTGTATACGGTTAAGAAGTCTTCCATAAATCGTGGAGGGGTCATTGGGATTTGATTCATTGCGCTGATGCTGGTCTATCCTAGTGCCACCAACCGCGCCGTTCATGATACAAATGGGTATTTGGTACTTTGCAACCAGATCATTCGCCAAGGCCATGCCCCAGGCTCCGATCTGGGCGTGCCCATAATCAGGTTTGCCCCAGATACGAGTGCGAATGGCATTGCCCCAGCCATTTTTTATATCGCCATTGTAAGAGTTTCCATAACTTCGAATCCAATCGCTCAAAGGAGAATCCGCATCAATCGTTGGTCCATTATTAGGCCCGGTAGCTTCAGCATTTGACTGGCCCTGAATGATGTATGCATCGCCACAAACAATATTCCCAACCGTGTTCGCCGGTGTTTTATCAGCGCCTTTTAATGTGAAGAACTCGACCTTGTACTTGATCAACCCTGGTTTTAATTTGAATGCGAAGCTGTAGGATTTATCCGCATCAGGTTTCTTGGTCTCGGTCTTCACGAGCTTGTCGTTGGCAAAAAGGTTGAGCTCGACTGCATCAACTCCTGAAGGGATGATGCCATTGTAATAAAGCGTGCCCTCATTTTTGTCATCACGCGCATAGAACTGATTGTTTACAGGCTTCTCATCCTTGCCGGGAAGGCGAGGGACCCAGGGATCGCTTTTGGGTTCTGTGACCATGATTTTGGCAAAGGCAAAAGTATCCGCCCCACCATTGTTGAAAGCTGCGCGCACCGATATTTCACCGCTATATTGCGAACGCTTGAGAATCAAACGATCGGGCTTCACCTCTTTGATTACAGCTCCCCCAATCACACTCCAGGTGGTTTTCACATCTCCTGCATTTCGCGCCAGCATGGCATCTTTGTTACCAAGAACAGGAATGACTTCGATGGTATCACGGCCATTCCATTTGTCCGGTGCCTTCAAAGTTGCAATAGGTTCGGGGATATGCTCTGTGATGGCTATTGGAATATCTTTGGTTTTAACACCTTCCGCATAAACTGCTTTAAACTGCAAAATCATCGAGGTATTAGAAGTGACACGGGTGGGGGGAAGGGTGAACGAAAAGCGATCGACAGAAGCTATGGTGTCAACTCCATCTTTTTTTATGATCCAATATATCTTCTGGGCACCGGGGGCCTTTGCAACAACCTTGGCGCTTGTGCCTTCCAAGACATCAAGTTTAGCATGGCTCAACTCAAAGGCGGAACCTTTTTGAACCAAAGGGCCGACCAAGGTTTGATTGGGATTCTGATTTTCATATTGCAGCTTCATCCAGTCTTCAGAGCGGGCTACCTTGGAAACACGAACCTCGTCGATATCTCCTGAATATTTGTAATTACCGCCACGCATTCCCCCAATGTTTACAACTATGTCACGAACAACAGACATGGCTGACTTATGAAACCTCGTGGCCTCTTTTTTACCATTGATGAAAAGATTACTGGTCCCATTCTCGTAAGTCGCAGCAACATGATACCATTGATTCATTTTTATCTCGGTTGGACACCTGACACCACCAGGGCCATCGGAAGACCAATTAAAGCTTGCGGGAGAACCAATCCAAAGCTCAACTTCATTGCCATCGCCTGTTTTACCATTCAACCGTGTCGCATACCTACCCCAGTAGAAAAAAGAATTGGAAGTGGATTGAGGGCGCACCCAAGCTTCAGAAGTAAAGGCACTATCACCATAAGGATAGGTTGTAATATGATCGCCACATTGAATTCCTTTTCCAGGCATAAAATGCCTGCTTTCACCAATAATTCCAACAGAAGAAGTAGTGCCAAGATTCTTGGGAGAAAGAGCGCCAAGTTCATCTTTCAAAAGGTTATCAAGATGAAGAACACTCACATAGCCATTGTCTGAATTGAAAACCGCCTTGCCATCTGATTCGCTTTGAGCACCTGGATTCCCCCAAAGCAGCTTGATTTCCTGCCTGTCGTTTCCCTTGATGACCGGTATTTTCACCCAAATGCAAGCTGTGCCCTTAGCCTTGTCCCACAGTTCGATTTGATACGCAAGCGCCTTTCCTTCCCTGCCAACAAAGCGAATATCTTCACCATTGTCCTTGGCCTGATTGAAATCAAACCAGTCCTTGTCAAGCCTGACCAAAAGTGGGAATCCCTCGACCATTGCTGATGCAGGAAGGTTCGCCCCTTCAGGAGTAGTAAGAATAAAGATGGAACCCTCATGCTTCCAATCTTGCTTGGGAAATAAAGGGGCATCAAGAGACAAAAAAGCCACCATAAGTAATGTCAGACATTTCATAATGATGACTACTTCATGCAAGAGTTAAAAAAATTCGACTCAATGACTATTAAGTGCTCTATTTCTTTGGGCCACTTTTAGGCACTTGAATGGTACGCAATTCAGGCTGGGTGCTTGTGGATTCGATCGCCTTGATGGCCTCTTCAACTGAGGCTATCTTCATTTTCTTCGCCCAGTCGGGAAAATCTTTCTCCTCCTGGCACTGGATGATCAATACCTTGAGGTCAGGCAAAACCTCCTTGGCTGCGCTGCCATAGCGAAGAAGTTCTTTCATGATGTCGCCCATGCGCTTTTCGCTGCCATGCGGGCTTTGTGTCTGGGCGAATTTCAAACTCACCCTGATCCCTTCCCTGAAATTGTACTTGGAAAGCGCACGAAGCCCTGCCATCCGTATCTCGTTCGCAAACATGGTGTCCGCGGGCGAGGGAATATCGATCGCCAAAAGGATGTCGGGCGCCAATGCCTGCACATCTACAAGTGTCAATTGGTTTGTGAGGGTATGGGTGAGTTGGGCACGGGCCATACCATCCGCATTCTTGGAAATGGCACGAATCGCAGGGTAAAGTAACTCAGGATCAATGCCCTTGATGGAAGTTCGCAACAATCCCTTGAACAAAGCCGCGGCTAATTCGCCATG
>SYCV01000223.1 GCA_005786805.1 Planctomycetia bacterium
AACCAAAATAATCCTTCCCGCTGGCCGATAACTTTCCCTTGGCAAAATATCCAATGGCCGTTGCTTAATCATCCCTAAAACCCTAATTTTTAAGTGTTCAATTTGAATCGAGTGATTCATCGGAAGTTCTATTGGAGTGTGGTCTTTTGGTTTTAGACCCTTGCCATTTTGGAAACTTTGGGCTCAAAACAATTGCGAAAGGAAAGTTCTGGCAGGGACAGCGACCGGCATGCCTGACTTTCCAAAGCAATCCGCATTTACAAACGGGGCATTCATGACCACTTGGAAAGCGTGCGGCACCCCGAGGCTTTTTTGGTAATAAGCCAGCGATTCGGAAATGGTTTCCGTGTTGTTTTTAACTTCCACGAGAAACCATGGCTTGTTATCCCTTATCACTATGAAATCAACAAAATAATTTGAATTTACTACAGGTTTGTCAGAGGCAATGCTAAAATTTCTGAACATTGTTTTCTTCGATTTTATCGGGGATATCATTCATGTGGCGAAACCTTCATTTCTTTTTGTCGGCATTAGTCATTTTGACTACCAATGCAACATCACCATGTGCTGAACCTGATGCCGTTAAACTTGCAATGGATATCAACCGCCACATTGATAACCAATTAAAATCTCAACATATTGCAAAAGCCAGCCAGGCGGATGATGCGGAATTCGTACGGCGCATCCACCTTGATTTACACGGCATGATTCCCACTTATGGGGAAACAACAAGGTTTCTTGCTGATAAAAATCCTGAACGGCGCTCAAAACTTATTTCAGAATTAATAGCCGACAAACGTTATGGGGAGTACCTGGGAGATATCTGGCAAGGGTACCTGATTTCTCTACTTGCTGACGATAGGCGCAAGCGTGCTGATATGCTGCGCAAATGGCTTGCGGAGCAGTTTAACCAGAATTCTTGGAATCAAATTGTTACAGAACTTGTGACTGCCACAGGAAAAATTGAGCATAATCCCGCAGTTATTTACCTCGTTGAAGGACGAAACTTGAGGACGGTTCAAGACCTGACCGATCTTGCTTCCCGTTACTTCCTGGGGGTCCGCCTGAGTTGTGCACAATGTCACGATCATCCATTTGTCGCTTGGAAACAACAGGAATTCTGGGGCATGGCGGCCTTCTTTTCCCAAATCCAAACCCCGGGTAAATCCAAGGTGGTCTATCAGGTTGGCGTGAGAGATAACCCGGAAATCACCCTCGAATCCCTGAAAGATGGAACCACGGATGGTTTCATGTCCATCCAACCAACTTTCCTGGGCGGAGAAACTCGCGTTTCCGATTCGTCAATTCCAAACAGGGTTGCCCTGGCAAAGTGGATGACTTCCGAAAAGAATCCCTATTTTGCCAAGGCCATGGTGAACAGAACCTGGTGGCGGCTGTTTGGTCGTGGTCTTGTCAATCCGGTGGATGACATGCACCCGGCAAATGCACCTTCTCACCCGGAGTTGCTGGATTTCCTGGCGAAGCGTTTTGTGGAGTCTGGTTTTGATCACAAGTTTATCACCAAGGCCATGTTGTTGAGTGAGGCTTATCAGCGAACCAGTAAACCAGGCAATGACCCGGAAAAGCAAATTGCGATCTTTGGACGGATGCCTCTTAAAGTGCTTGCCGGAGGGCAATTGTATGACTCTTTGGTGACCATTTTGGGCGAACCGGTTCGCAAAGGGGGCGTTCAATCTGATGCCCGGTCCGAGTTTATCCAGTTTTTCACTGATGATGGTGAGCCCAACACAACCAGCTACCGCAGGGGTATTCCACACTTGCTTCGGCAGATGAATTCCGAACAGTTTGCCCGGAATATTTCTAGTCTTTCCCTGGTTACTTTCGGTCAGGGAAGAAGTGCCGATGAGGTTGCAAGCGAACTTTTCCTTAAAGTTCTATCACGAAAACCCTCTGCCGTCGAATTAAACATATTTCGCGAAAGTGTTGCGCATTCCAGTTCCTTGGAAGCTTCAACTCGGGAGTTGGCATGGGCATTGCTAATGACATCCGAATTTTCATTGAACCATTAGTGGGTCTGGAGTAGATCATGAACCCGTTTTGGAATCGGCGCAATTTTGTCGCTAATACGATGACTTGCATTCCATTGACTGGTTGGCTGGGAAGGCTGGCGGCAAATGCTCCTTTACAATCGAGACCAAAATCCTGCATCCTTTTGTGGATGGCTGGTGGGCCAAGCCATATCGACACATTTGATCCAAAGCCAGATGCTCCTTCCGATATCCGAGGAGAGTTCAAAACAACCCAGACTTCGGTGAATGGCATCCGGATCAGCGAGCACTTCCCGAAGTTTGCCAATCTCATGAAACATGCCGCAATTCTGCGGGGAATGAGCACACAGGAATCCGACCATAGTCTGGCCACCTATCACATGCATACCGGTTACCAGAACCGCGGAGGTTCCGTGGTTTATCCCAGTCTTGGTGCGATCGTAGCTAGGGAATTGGGTAAACAGGAAGTGCCAATGCCTAATTTTGTCACTATCGGCCGCGCCCCGCAAGAAGCTGTCAGCTCGGGCTTTCTCGGCCCGATTTCCCAACCTCTTGGTGTGACAGATCCTGTTCGTGGTTTGGATTACATCAAACCGTTAGATTCTCAGGAGGTGTTCAACCGCCAGGTTAACCTACTTCAACAATTGGAGAAACCATTTCATCAAGCATATAAAAGCGAATCTGGAACTGCCCACCGCACCATGCTAGATCGAGCCTTGAAACTGATGAATTCTCAGCAGAAACAGGCTTTTGATATCTCTCAAGAAACTGACCAAGTTCGTGATGCTTACCGGGTGAACGCCTTGAAAGACCCACCGAAGCGTGGTGATAAAAATCCCACCGCATTATCCGGGAGTTTTGGGGCGGGATGTCTTATGGCCAGGCGGCTTGTGGAGGCAGGGGTGCCGTTCGTCGAAGTGGTGATGGGTGATGGCGTTGGCTGGGATACCCACCGCGATAACTTTCCACGCACGAAGTCGCTCTCTTTGGATTGTGACACGGCCATGTCCGCCCTTGTCCAAGATTTGCAGAATCGTGGACTGCTTGAGACCACCTTGGTGGTTTGGATGGGGGAATTTGGAAGGTCGCCGCAATGCGGCGGGGGTGGCCGGAATCACTGGTCAAAAGCTTGGAGCACGGTGTTAGTGGGTGGTGGAATCCGTGGTGGACAGGTAATTGGTAAAACAGGCAAGGATGGAAGGAAAGGAGGGCGATTGTCATAAAGACGCGCCGGAGTGGTTCAAGCGAAAGGTTGGAAAAGGAAACGGCAAAGGAAAAGGCAAAGGCAAAGGGAAAGGAAAAGGAAAAGCTAATGGTGGCCGAAAGTGGAAGGGCGATGGCGAAAAGTTACCTTGCGCTAACCACAACAAAGGAAACGGCTACTGCAAATGGGGCGACAACTGTCGCTTCTCCCACGCAGGACCGAAGGGAGGGAAGCGAAAACAAACTTTCCTGGCCGTCAAGGGCACTGTGAAGAAACAAAAGAA
>SYCV01000224.1 GCA_005786805.1 Planctomycetia bacterium
ATGGCGACAGGCATGGCAATCATGGGCTTTGGTGGCGGTGCGATGGTGGGCTCGCCCCTCGCGGATATGCTTATGAAATATTTTTCAAACCCGACATCCGTGGGAGTATGGGAGACATTTTTATCCCTTGCTGTCATCTATTTTATTTTCATGATGATCGGGTCATTTGCATACCGTGTTCCCCCCGAGGGTTGGAAACCTGAAAATTGGGATCCTCCCGAGGGGCAAACCTCGAACGCGATGATAACCAGGGGGCATGTGGACCTGAATATCGCATGGAAAACACCGCAGTTCTGGCTTTTATGGATGATGCTTTGCCTGAATGTATCCGCTGGCATCGGGGTTATAGGCATGGCATCACCCATGTTGCAGGAAGTCTTTGCGGGCAGATTATTGGGTTTGGAAAAAGAGTTTGATGACTTGAGCAAGGAAGAGCTGGGAAAGATCGCGGCTTACGCCGCTGGGTTCACCGGACTGTTAAGTTTATTCAACATTGGCGGTCGCTTTTTCTGGGCATCCATATCCGATATCATCGGGCGCAAGTCAACTTATCACATTTTCTTCATGCTGGGCTTTATTCTTTACGCGCTGGTTCCCTTTACCGGAAAAATTGGAAACGTCGCCTATTTCACATTGATTTTCTGCATTATTCTGACAATGTATGGCGGAGCGTTCGCCACTATTCCCGCATACCTTGCAGACATGTTTGGAACAAAAATGGTGGGTGCGATTCATGGTAGATTATTAACCGCATGGTCTGCCGCGGGCATACTTGGCCCAGTGTTGGTAAACTACATCAATGAATCCCAAATACAGTCGGGAATCTCAAAAAGCCATGCCTACGACACCACAATGTACATTCTTGCTTCCCTTCTTCTGGGCGGAATGATTTGTAATTTTTTAATAAGGCCGGTGGCGCCAAAATGTTTTCTAACAAATGATAGCTTCCCTCAAACTGAAGGAACAGCATCACAAAGCCAACAAATTATTTCCACTATCATCGACCCAAGAGCATCGAATAAAAATGATTGGATATTACTTGTGTCATTCTGGGTATTGGTGGGGATGCCAATTTTCTGGGGACTATGGAAGACCTTGAATCAATCGATGTTCCTGTTCAAGTCTTAACAAATTGTAATGACACCCGAGTTGCTAATGATCATTTTGCTTCAATAAAATAGATGGTGCGATATTATGATTCAAGTGAACCAAGCTGAGACTCTCCCCAACCTAGAAGGAAAACCATGAAGCTGTCCATATTAAATGATGCAAGGAAAGCTTTCACGCTGATTGAACTACTGGTTGTGATCGCGATCATTGCAATCCTGATCGGTTTGTTGTTGCCTGCCGTGCAAAAAGTCAGGGAAGCTGCTGCAAGGGCAAAATGCCAGAACAATCTCAAGCAGTTGGGACTTGCGTTGCAAAACCACCTGACAACCCTGGAATACTTTCCATGCGTCTCGGAAATGCCCAAAGGCGCTGTTTCACAACCTTGGTCAGCCCACGCAAGGCTTTTACCCTACCTTGAACAATCCAGCCTGCATAATTTAATCGATTGGAAAACAGCCCCCAACAACTTCACCACCCGACCTGATGTCGCGGCATTAAGATTGGGCGTTTATATTTGTCCAAGTGAAGTGAACGATCGATCACGCATCACGCCTCTCATTACCTACTATCCTCTGAATTATTGTTTCAACGAGGGAACCTGGTTCATATACGATCCAGCCACCGATACCGCAGGCGATGGCGCATTCGCACCGAACCGCAAAATGAAACCATCTGACTTTGCCGACGGCATGTCCAACACATTAGGGGCTTCGGAGACCAAGGCTTACCAGGCCAACCTCTGGGATTCCAACAAACCTGCAACTTTAAATGTGCCCCCGCCAGCAAATGTCGCCGGCTTGACGGCGTTCCTTGGTGGAACATTCGACGAGAATGGCCACACGGAATGGGTTGAAGGCGATGTTCATGAAACAGGTTTCACCACCACCTTCACACCCAACACCAATGTCCCTTACACCAATGGGGGTAAAACATACGACATAGACCTTACTTCGATGCGTGATGGCGAATCCATAACACTGCCAACCTATGCTGCCATCACCGCTAGAAGTTATCATAATGGAATTGTGAACAGCCTGCTTATGGATGGTTCTGTTCGCCCAACCACCAACTCCATAAGCCTTACCATCTGGCGTGCGTTGGGAACTCGGGGTGGAAATGACATCAACAACGAATAATGGGTTTTCAACATGTTTTCTAATTTCATCCGAACCTTGCCATTATTAATCTTAATCACCAACTTTCTCGCATGTGGTGATAAAAAGCCCCAGGGCGATGGCATGGAAAAACCCATTGCTGACGCTTTTTTAAAACTGATAAACAATGGAAAAACAGAGGAGGCATGGGATAGCACCTCCGTTGAATTCAAATCATACATGGGAAAGGCCCAGTTTCAATCCACCGTTACAATGAACCCTTTTCTTAAAAAAGCACTGACCTTTGATAAAGCTGAAAAAGACGCGCAATCAAAAGTCCTGACTTATTGTTCATACAAAGAAGCCATAAGTAAAAAAACAATTGTTGTGATCGTTGGCCCCGACCAGGACGCGGTTAGGGTGCAAGGCATGAAAATTGAATGATCAGTTTGAAAGAGTGATCGATATCTGAAGGACTGTGGCAATCGATACCCATATCAAATATGGAATTTGAGCCAGCATCACCCATAAATACCAAGGCTGAGTCACAACCATGCACCAGATGATTGTGCCCCATACAACAAGAATATCGAGGGCCGCAAGCGGCATGTTTCTCATGCCAAATTGAATGGGGGTAAAAAGGACATTTGCGACGAAGTTGATTACAAAAGGAAGAGCCACATACCAGGAAATTTTGCCCTTGAATGCTTGGATAAACACATATCCAAATGAAACAAGAATAACAGGGTAAAGTATCTGCCAGATGGTTCCAATGGTTTTGGGCGCCGGAGTCCACTCGGGCTTAATCAAGCTGTTGTACCAGGTCATCCAATCCATACGGCAAATTTCCATATGAAGCACAATGCATCAAATCACATGATTATTGTATTTGAAAATAGAAAATCAAACAAACACCTTATATGGCAATCGATAAAATATAATGATTGAAAATGACATGGTTGCTGTTTAAATCCGGGAAGATTATCATGGATGAAGTCCTTGTGAAAAAATTTCCCAGAGTTTATTGATGAGCATTGACACCTTTTTTAAAAAGTACCTGGAAGCACCCAGGGACCTGGATAACGCATCTTCAAGATTGTATGTGATCGCCTCCGTAAATATTCCGTTCGCAATGTTGATCCACATGGCATACATCCCATTGTTCCTCTGGATGAATGTTCCTGAAATGGCGTTTTTAAACATCTTCAGCGTTATCGCCTGGGCCAGTGTCCTGTATTGCATCAGGCGATTGATGTTCGCGGTCTCATGGATCATTTTCACCGCGGAAATCATGTTGCATGCGGGGTTCTGCAACCATTATGTCGGTTGGGGATTTGGCAACCAATATTTTTTATTCACTTTAGTGGGCATGAGTTTCCTTCTTCCAAAAAGAATCTATCTGAGCATGACAATCGCGGTCGCAGCGATCGTTGAATTTGTGATTCTTTCCCGGTGGAGCAATGAGACCCCCTGGGAAGGCAACCCAAGAGTGCTTTACATTTTAAATGTGATCAACATCATTATTGCTTTTGGTATTTCCGTGCTGGATACCCTTCATTACCAATTGATCATCCACCAGACAGAAAATGAACTGGAAAAAGCCAACAAAAAAAGTGAAAGACTTCTGGCTAATGTTTTCCCACTCGCGATATTGGAAAGACTCAGGCACAAGGAGGAAACGATCGCCGATCGATTCGACTCAGCAAGCGTTTTTTTCGCTGACATCATGGGCTTCACATCGTTATCAGAAAAACTGTCACCGGTTGAACTAGTTGATCTGCTTGATAAATTATTCACCTTGTTTGATGAACTGGTTGTGAAACACAAGGTTGAAAAAATAAAGACGATTGGCGATGCCTATATGGTTGCGGCAGGGATACCAACCCCGATCAAAAACCATGCTGAACTTCTCGCAAATTTCGCCCTGGATTTTAAGGACTGTCTGGCTGAATTCAATCTTAAAAACAAACAAACCCTTCAAATGCGGGTCGGGATAAATTCCGGGCCAATCGTGGCCGGCGTGATAGGAAAATCCCGGTTCATTTATGACCTTTGGGGTGATTGTGTGAATACCGCTGCCCGCATGGAAAGCCATGGAATTCCCGGTGAAATTCATGTGAGCGAACACACATACAGGCTACTGGCGGACAAGTTTGACTTTGAAAGCCGAGGCATCATAGAAATCAAGGGGAAGGGGCCGATGTCCACTTTCGTCCTTCGTGGACGATCAGCCAGAACCGCATAGGATTTCCCTATTAATGCTGAGAAAGAACTAAATTTCCATTTCTGTAGGCACGACAAAAGGTTTGCGATACTCCCGCGACAAAAACTTGTTGGCATCTGCGTTGCCTACAAATTCCTCACTTTTCGAGGATACTTCCAGGCGTACACCCATTGTCATCCTGCTCTTTTCCAAATCAACCTTGTTATCCTCAAGATGTTTCAAGGTCCGGTCCAGGGTTTCTGCGACATTATCATGCACCTTCATTTTCCCAACCTGTTCGCGCACTTCCGAAATCGAACTTTCCCGGCCCAATCTCCAGGAGATATTACCAATATGACACAGCGCCGTTGAAAGATGCCCCTCTTGGATCTCGGCATTCAGGCTTTCCCTTTTTCTACTTCGCACCGCATTGATGAAATTTGCGAAGTGGTTTTCACTCTTGCGTTTTGCGGTGAAAGTGCTGATCAATTTGCCATCCTTGTCAAACAGTGAATTTCCAGCTATCGACCCCTCTGCTCCATGAAAGAGCCATCCGCCCGTGAATCCAGGGCGATATTGTTCAGTTTTCAACCCGCGTGTCTCGGAAACGATTGTTTTGTCGCCGTAATCAAAAATACAAACCTGGGTGTTTGGAGTCTGGCCCGCATCAATATAACCAAAGCGACCGCCATAACTTATTGCTGAATTACAAAGTTTATCCAGGCCCAATCCCCAGCGGCAAATATCAATGGAATGAATGTTGTTATTCCCAAGCTCGCCATTGCCTGTGTTCCAATCCCAATGCCAATCGTAATGAAGATTTTTACGGGTAAGAGGCTCAAGAGCGGCGGGGCCCATGAAAAGGTTGTAATCCACATTTTTCGGTGCTTCATAGGTTCCCTTGGGACCAATGGAACCCCTACCACCATAAATGATGCTTCGGGCAAGTTTTACATCACCGAGTTTCCCCGCCTTCATGTATTCCACAGCTTCAGCAAGCGCCATATTGGATCGGTTCTGGGTTCCACCCTGGCAGATACGATTGGTTTTGCGTGACACCTGCACAATGCGCCTGCCCTCGCTGATGTTATGGCTCACAGGCTTTTCAACATAGGCATCTTTACCCGCCTGCATTGCCCAGATCGCTGCAAGGGCATGCCAATGATTCGGGGTGGCGATAAATACGGCATCAACGGATTTATCATCAAAAACCCGGCGCATATCCTGAGTTGTTTTAGGCACATTACCCTGCTGTTTTCCCACCACCGCTGCCAACTCTGCTGAAAGGGTGGGGTCTGGGTCGCATAAATAAACTATCTCAACATCAGGGACTTTAGCCAATTCCGCTGCATGTTGCTTGCCTCGGATTCGATTGCCAAGGATAGCCACTCGAACCTTATTTGAAGGTTGGCCGGTGGATTTTTCCTGGGCATACAATGCGACGGGGGCAGAAGCGGCTGCAAGAGCGGCGGTTGCAAGCATGGTGTCTTCAAGAAAAATTCTGCGGCTAATCGAGTTCATTACTGCTCCTGTTAAATCTTAAATAAAAATCATCAATTCAAAATGTTTAACCTGACATCATCCGAAAGGTCATTATTTTTTGTTTGCAGCCTTAGCTTTCGCCCTGTCCATCACATCCTTGATTGCAACGGGTTTACCCTCATTGCGCTTGCTTTCATCAGCGGCTTCCATGAATGCGAAAATCTCAATGGTTTCCTCAGGGCTGACAGGTGCGACACTGGTTTTAAAGAACTTGGCAATCTCGCGACACATGGGCTCGTAACCATCCCCTTTAAGCATGGGAGCGATACCCTTGGTTCCAAAAGCCACTGCGCCAAAATCAGCCTTGTTTCTTCGTAATCCCCTGTATGTTCCAACCCTGCCATTCTTCCATACACCGGTGACCAAATCAGCATCAACCGCCTGGGTCCTGGAAACGCTTTCACATCCGGTACCCATGAGTGTGTACAATGCTTCCACGCCATGGATTCCATAAAAGAACAAATCCGGGGTGCCTTCCTGGTATGAGCAAGGGCCCCAGGTATCCGCGCCGGCAATTTCACCCAGGGATTCATTTTTTTTAAGTTCCTGCAAACCCGCGCCAAAGCGTACGGAGGAACTTGAAAAACAGGGCACTTTGTTTTGCTTTGCCAAGTCAAAGATCGTAATCACATCCGCAAGTGAACCTGCGGCAGGCTTGTCAATGAACAAAGGTTTGCCCGCTTTGATAACAGGTATGGCTTCCTGTAAATGGATACGACCATCAACACTTTCAAGGAACACAACATCGACTTTTTCAAGCAACTTGGGAATGGTGTCAACTATCTCGATCCCCATCCCACGGATATCCTCGGTAAACTTTGCAACCCGTGTCTTGCTTGGACCGAAATCGGTGCCACCCGGGTAAGCGGCAACTATTTTTATTCCACCCAAGTCCCCCACTGCCTTTGGCCCATTGAACAATTTTGCAAAGGCGGGAACATGAGAGGTATCAAGCCCGATCATTCCAGCCCGGATCGGCGGGTTATTCTGGGCGGGACTCTGGCTTAAAACGCCAAAAAGAGCCACCACGAATGCTAATAAAGCCACTTTTGTAATTCTCATGATGTAAATCTCCGGGATGATTAAATACATTTCAGCAAGACGATTTTAAGTAGGGCAGGCTCATGGGACTGATTTCAAACTATCACATGCAAAATATGATTGCAAACAGTATGGGAACCACTCTGAATAAAAAATGGGACCCGAAAAAACATTCCAGGCCCCATCGCTTATACATGGAATTTTCAGCCAATCTAATTGGCTGCGACAACCTCCCATTTATGACTCTTTGGTTTGACCATTTCATTGACTGCTTTCTGAGCTTCAACAATTTGGCTCATGCGTTTTTCGAGTTCCATGGGCTTTCGTTCCTTTGCCACATCTGCCAGCCATTCTGGAACATTTGCAAGAATCACACCGCGAAAACGACCATGCACAATTCGGTTCTTTGCCTCTATAGCCTTGTAAACCTTGTCCGCATGATCCCAAATTGGACCAGAAGTAAGATTCCCGAGATTAACACCCTTGGCAAGTTCCTCACCTGAAAACTTTGCAACCTCAACACCATCAATTTTAACGGCATAATTTCCCTGCTTCAGGCCGGTAACTTGCAAGCCATACCAATTCAAATCCTTAAGCTCATTGGTGTAGGGAAGCATGGGTAGCCAATCTTTCTGAACAGGCCATGGCAATGCCTCATCTTTTCGTTCAAAAGCGATGCCATCACCTCCAGCCAAAGAAACCGTGCAATTCTTACCGGTGACTTTTTTGCTTGAGGCATCAAACAAAACTTCGCTAACCATTGCCGGTGATTTCAACCCGGTAAGGATAGAATGTGCCATCAACATGCCACCCGGGGCTGCGGTATGAAAGCCATCGGGGTAAGGTTTTGCTTTTTCGGCCTTGGGATCATCAACAAGCATCTTGTCCTGCGCGGCGCGGGTGATCGCATATTGATCCACAAAAGGAAACTCAAACTTGGCGGCAATATCCCTTAGCGGGGCGTAAAACTGTTTCTGGGTCTCCACATATTCAACCCCGTTGGATTTATTTCGCGGGTCAACAGCATTTGGTGAAAGCAGTGCGACTTTGACTCCGGCCTTGGTTGCCATATCCAACATCAAAGTTGTCTTTTCCACAAACACCTTGTTGGACTGTGGATTAAACTTGCCGTAACCACCATCATTCATGCCGAAATTGATGGTCACCTTGGTTGGCTTTTCATCAAGCACATGACTTTTAAAACGACCAGCTCCGCCATTTGCAGTATCACCACCAATGCCGGCATTGAGAAAGAAAAAATCCGCGCCGGGAAACCGGGTGGTCAAATACAATTCAATCGCATTGGAGTATTGATATTGCTCGGTTATGCTATCCCCGAGAAAAACAATCCTATCCTTGGGCTGGAAGAAATAGTCCTTTGCAGGCTCGGCTCCATTCACAAGGGTAATTGAAAACAATAAATATAACGCCGAATAAAGATACCGCTTCATTGAAGCCTCCTTGATATAAACAACCATCAATCACTGTGCATTGATCAAACAAAATTAATCCAAGTTACCCATCAAACGCAACTTATTTCGCCTTCCCGATTGATTTGATCAGTTCGCCCACGGGAAGATCAATCGCCTGTACCTTGAACCCCTGCTTCTCTAGGATTTCAGCGGCTTTCATGCAGCGAACTCCAGCCTTGCAATGCAGGTAAACAACCTTATCCCTGCCCACGACAGATTCAATTTCCTCCTTGGAGGCACCCTTGGAAAGCCTGCTCAGAGGAAACAGCTTGGCACCTAAAACATGGGCCTCATCCCATTCGTTTTTCTCCCGCACATCAACCAAGATCACCTCACCTTTTTGAACCTTGGCCTTGATAACCTCCAATCCATCCTTGGTGTAATCAGCAGCCAGAGCGATTGTTGAGACAAACAACAAGACCAAGGTAAACATTCTCCCCATGATTTCCGTCCTTTCAAAATTATCAAAGCAACCAAATCGTGACCATCAAACAATTATCATGGCATCGCCATAACTAAAAAAACGATACTTGTTTTTAATGGCTTCATCATAGGCCCTGCGGATCAAGTCACAACCTGCCAGCGCCCCGACGAGAAGCAACAACGAGGAACAAGGAAGATGAAAGTTTGTGACAAGCGCATCAACAATCTTGAACTTATAAGCGGGATCAATGGTCAAATCCGCCCACCCCCGCCAAGTTTTCAAACCTGACTGAGTGACAGCACTTTCCAGCAAACGGGTGGAAGTGGTTCCAACAGCAACAACCCGTGCCCCGCAATTTTTGGTTTTATTCAATGAATCAACCGTGGCTTGGGGTAGTTCACCAAATTCAGGGTCAACCCTGTAATCTTCCGGGAGATTTTCAGGCAACGGTTTGAATGTACCGGGTCCCACATGAAGGGTTACAAAGGATCTATCAACACCCATGGCTTTTAACGCCATGAAAAGATCCTCGGTAAAATGCAAGCCCGCGGTTGGTGCTGCCACCGCACCGGGATGCCTTGCAAAAATCGTCTGGTACCTCGTGGTATCTTCCTCCAAGGCTTTTCCCTTTCGAATATAAGGAGGCAATGGAACCTTGCCATGCGCTTCAAGAATGGCTGGTGCATCCCCATCCAAGCTGGGTTTGGCATGCCAGATGCCCCCCGCATTTTTCCGCGCCAATAAAAGTTCCAAAGGCCCTGGTTCCACCACGATGGTTTCGCCAGGCAATGGCCAACCCCGGGTATGACTCATCATTTCCCACAAGCCATCATCCAAAGTCCTAAGGTAAAGCCCTTCCCATTTCCCACCCGTGGTCTTGCGTTTCCCATATAGTCTTGCCTTCACCACTTGGGTGTCATTCAAGACCAGCAAGTCATCTTTTTTTAGAAGGGAAGGAAGATCAGAAAAGAAATGGTGAGAGATGCGTGATGATTTTCGATCAACGAGCATCAACCTCGATTGCTCACGCTTCTGCGGGGGATGCTGCGCGATTAATTCCGGGGGCAATTCATACTTGAAGAATATATCCTGCAATGTCGCCACCTTAAAAGAATGGAGCGGCTGGTGTTATCCATGCCGCTCCGGTAATCAACCAAACAATAAAACCAGCATTATTTGAAATTGGCAAGCCATTTTTCAAAACCATCACGATACTTCTCGACTGTCTTTGCCGGGCCAGTGAGCCTGATATGGTAAATATCATTGGCATCAACATGGGCGGCCAGCATTCGGAAATTCTCCATGAGAACAGTCTTTGAATTAGGATCAAATGGCGCGGCCTTGTACTTGTAGGCCCCTTTTACATCAAGATACATGGTTGGCTTTCCAGCAACTTTGATCTCGGTGATCTTGAAATCATTTTCACCAAGTTTACCGCCATCATTTGCGGAAAACTGATCCTTCCAACGGTCGATATTCGCCTTGGCTGAACCACCTAGCCCCTTGAAAATCACTATCTCACCATCCTTGGCATCGCCAGCAACCTTTGGCAATACGAATTGAGCATATCGCATTTTGTTGCTTGGGGGTTCTTCCTTCCAATCTCCGGGGGTGATGGACTTTAATCCATCAATGGTGATAGCTATACCCTTTCCTTCCTGGGCAATCGCAAAAATCGCACAAGTCAATGCAAGGAAAGATGCTGCAAGTGTTCTAAAAATTAAAACCTTCATTATTCATGCTCCTAAGAAACCCAAAGTTATACAAATCCTGACTTCAGAATTTTAACAGAAACTCAATCGAGAAGAGACAGGAAATTTTCCATTTCTCCAGCGGCATGGGCATCCCCCACTTTTTTGGCAGCAAGGATGCCTTTTTCATAAACATTCCTGGCCTGAGCATCCTTGCCCATCCTGGCAAGCAACTGACCCGCCTGCAAATAACCGGGCGGGTAATCGGGATTCGACGCCATCAAATCGCCAAATACTTTCAGCGCCTGTTCTTCTTCGCCTGCACTCTGGTGCTCCATGGCAAGCCCATAAAGCAGGAATGAATCATTTGGTTCATCCTTGAGCATTTCTAAAATTTGTTCTTTTCTTGATTTCGCACTCATCACTGCATCCTTATCTCTTATTTCCATTTATAGAATTGATAGACAACTCACTTAATTCCCAAAAGACGGTCTAGGGAATCCGCGGTCTGATGGATAAGCGCCTCGGGAAAATGCATGTATGGGTGAAAATATTCGAAGGTGAGGTATCCCTTGTAACCTGTCTGCTCAAACGCCTCCATCACTGCGGGCCAATTGGTCGTTCCATCAAGCAATGGCCTGAAAGTTTCCAAGGAATAATCAGTGCCTTTCTTGGTGTATTCCTTGAGATGCACATTTTGAATGCGCTTTCCCAGCATCTTGATCCAATGCTCGGGAAACTGAAACATCATGATGTTGCCTGTGTCAAAATGAACCTTCACATATTCGGATTTGAAAGAATCAACGAAGTCGTTCATTTCACCGGGCGTCATCAGGTAGCCATTGAAAAAAATGTTCTCGATATTTAGCTTCACCTTCAACTTTTCAGCATTGGGTAAAAGCCTGGCAACGGCTTCGCGGGCCCGCTTGTCGCAAACATCATTGGGAACAGGTTCATAATCAGCGCGCCAGGGGATGTTGACCGCCCCGGGAACCACCAAAAGATTTTCAACACCAAGGTCATGCGCGGCCTGGGTCATTTTCCCCGCCAACTCAAAGCCCCTGGTTCGTTTGGCGTTATCATTCGCAGTAAGGGGGTAGGGCCAGAACAGGAATGAACAAAGCCCGCTGATCTGAATACCTATTTTATCTGCAAGGTTCCGAATCGCGGCATATTCCTTGGCGCCGGATTTGGGCGAAAGATCATTATCAAGATCATAGTTCAACTCAACCGCATCAAATCCCGCACTTTTGGCAAGGCGAAGACATTGTTCCAGATTCATTTTCTCAGGGTAGGGAAAAGCCCAAAGGTTGATCGATTTTTTCATCGAGTATCGCCTGGGCTTTGCGACCTCTGCCCCCTCCCCAGCGGCCCCCGCAAGCAATGCTGTCGCAGCCATCGCTGATCCTGCCAGAACTTTCCTTCGATCCATGGGCATGTAGGGTCCAGACATGATTTCTCTCCTTGGTAAACAAATAGCTCAGCATGAACAATAAGATAATTTCACACCAAGGCAATAGGTCGCACTGGTGAACCGGTGGCTCCGATCAATTTCAATGGCAGACAAATGAAAAGGAACTGCCTTACTTTATCCTTGGCAAGCTCATCCAGCTTCAAGTTTTCAATGATGTAAATACCCCTGCGTGCCAATAACTCCAAATGACAAGGCAAGGAACCTAACTCAGGATCAATGGCTCCATTGGGTTCCCAGGACATGTTATCCGCTCCAACCGCCAGGACTTTTCTTTCGGCGGCCCAAAGCGCGGCATCTCGAGCCATCCCTGCGGATTCCATGTAGCGAGTTTCATCATGCCAGCAGCGATCCGTTCCAACCCTTATCAAAACCACATCGCCAGGCTTGGGTGCCAGGTTTAACTCTTTCTCCATGCGCTCCAACTCTGCGCGAAAGATATATTCCTCCTTGGCCAATTCTTCCACGCCCCTATACCCGGGGATATCAAACAGCCATCCCTGACGGGCGATCATCGGGATATCTTCCACCGCTCCATATGAAAACCCCTGGTTGGATTGCACCGAGGTATCGATCTTTTTACCCCCGCATAAATGCATATGATCCGCCTGATGGCACCAGGCATCTATATGCGTGCCAGTATGCTCCTTCATGAAAATGGCACCTGAGGCACTGGAGCGGGGCCCTTTTTCACCGGGTTTATAAGTATCTTCATGGCGATTATGAAGCATATATTGATAGCCTGGCTTATGCGAGGGATGCACAGGCATGGTGGATCTTCGTGGTTGTTCGAGATCGTATATTTTCCTTCCCAATCCCTTCGCCCACCAATTCTCCATGACATTCCTCCGATCACGGTTTGACAAAAATAGCTAGTTTAAACATAAGATAGTAATGTTAGAATATAAATGATAAAACTTGGATGAAATTGCCTGCCTCAGTAGTAAACTTGGAACCGTGTGCCATGAAAACAAAAATCATTCTTACAACATTGCTTGCGTTTATGTTGGGTAACAACAAAAGCAACAGCGCGGAAGTCGATTTCAAGCGGGACATAGCACCACTATTCAAGTCTAAATGCATTGAATGCCATGGGCTTGAAAAACAAAAAGCTGGCATCAGGTTCGATCGCAAAGACCTTGCATTTCAAGGGGGCGATTCAGGAGAGAAAACCATCAACCCTGGCAAGCCTGAGGATAGCCTGTTGATAAAAATGATCACCGTGGGCAAGGAAGGCAAAATCATGCCTCCTAAAGGTGCAAAGTTGAATGAGAAAGAAATCTCCCTGCTTAAAAGCTGGATTGCCAGTGGCGCAAACTGGCCCGATGAAAAAGTCGAAACCGCAAGACATTCCCATTGGGCTTTCAACAAGCCAACCCGCCCTTCCCTTCCAATCGTCAAGAATAAATCCAACATTAATAACGCGATCGATATCTTCATCCAATCCAAACTCGAGTCTCAGGGATTGGAAATATCTGCCGAAGCGCAAAAGGTCGCGCTACTTCGCAGGCTAAGTCTGGATCTCATCGGCTTGCCTCCAACCCCTGAAGAAATGGATCACTTTCTTAATGACAAAAGCCCC
>SYCV01000034.1 GCA_005786805.1 Planctomycetia bacterium
CTTAAAAGCTGGATTGCCAGTGGCGCAACCTGGCCCGATGAAAAAGTCGAAACCGCAAGACATTCCCATTGGGCTTTCAACAAGCCAACCCGCCCTTCCCTTCCATTCGTCAAGAATAAATCCAACATTAATAATGCGATCGATATCTTCATCCAATCCAAACTCGAGTCTCAGGGATTAGAAATATCTGCTGAAGCGCAAAAGGTCGCGCTACTTCGCAGGTTAAGTCTGGATCTCATCGGCTTGCCTCCAACCCCTGAAGAAATGGATCACTTTCTTAATGACAAAAGCCCCGCTGCCTACGATACCCAATTGAATCGACTGCTTGCCTCCCCTAGGTTTGGGGAAAAATGGGCCCGCCATTGGCTGGACCTCGCCCGCTACGCGGATTCCCGAGGCTATGGTTCCGACCCTTTGCGCCTTAACGCATGGCCCTTCCGCGATTGGGTTATCAATGCCTTCAACCGCAATCTTTCCTATGATCAATTCACCATCGATCAACTCGCGGGCGATCTGCTTCCCAACCCCACTGATGACCAGCTATTGGCAACATCGTTCCATCGCAACACCATGACCAACACCGAAGGTGGAACCGATGATGAAGAATTCCGCGTTGCCGCGGTGAAGGATCGGGCAGACACCACCAGCCAGGTTTGGATGGGCCTGACCCTTGGTTGTGCCAAATGCCATAGCCACAAATACGACCCCATCAGCCAGCGAGAATACTACAGCTTCTATGGCATATTGAACCAGACAGCCGATAGCGACAAGGGGGATGAATTCCCCACCAAGATGATCCCCACATTATTCCAGCGCGCGGAAGTCGAAGTGATTCAATCACGCATCGCAAATTTAAAAAAGCGCATCAGCGAGGTCAACATAACCGCGGAAGAAACCCAATGGCGGAACTCCTTCAACCTCACTGACCAAGGCACTATTGCAACATTAAAGCAAACCAACTCTGATTGGGTTTCAGAAGCCAACATCCAATCCAAAACCAGCATCACTGGATTTAAAATCTCGGGTTTAAAGGGAAATACGCTTCCCCCAACTGCAAAGCTTGCTATCAGCAACGGCCCAGATCCCTTCAAAAATCAATCTCCCAAAGGAAAGTTTGTCCGGATCGAATTGCCCGGCAACGCCAAGATGCTTTCCCTTGCTGAAGTTCAAGTTTTTTCCAACGGCACCAACATCGCCCTCAAAGGAACCGCTACACAATCCAGCACGGATTATGATGGCCCTGCCAAACTTGCAATCGATGGTAACACCAATGGTGATTACAATACCGCCAAGTCGACCACCCACACCAAAACGGAGAACAATCCTTGGTGGGAAGTCCAACTTTCTCAAGTGGCCCCCATCGATAAAGTTGTGATATGGAACCGCACCGATGGAGGCGTTGGGGTAAGAATTTCCGGCTATCGTGTCTTTATCCTTGATGAATCGCGTAACCCCGTGTGGAAGATCGATCAGCCCCCTGTTCCTAATCCCAGCACTGAGCTCAAACCAGCGGGACAGGCAGAATTGATGATTGCTGATCGGTTTGATCTATCATCGCAATCGATATTCACGCTTGAAAAACCCGCACCCGCTGGAACTTTCTTCTTCAAACTTGCAGATGCCAAAGGCCAAAAACTAAACTTGGGTGACTTCAAAATTGAAACTCTTACCGATGCTTCCCTTACCCGAAGATTGGCATTACCAAAAGAGATAAGGCCTTTGCTCACCAGCTTAACCAAGAACCCAGATGAACAGAAAAAACTCTCAGACTATTTCCGGGGCATTGCTCCTTCACTAGCGCCGCTTCAGGCAGAACTCGCAAAGCTTGAAAAGGTTCAGCCAAAACTTACCGCTGTCCCCATCCTTCAGGAATTAGACAATACCAAGAAACGCAAAACAACCATCCTTGTCAAAGGCAACTTCCTCACACCCGGAACTCCAGTAACCCCTGGTGTTCCTGCTGCATTTCACCCCCTTAAAACCAATGGTGAACCCAACCGGCTAGATCTTGCCAAATGGATTGTCGACCCTGAAAACCCCCTAACGGCGCGAGTTGAAACCAATAGGCTCTGGAGCCTTGTCTTCGGCAGGGGGATCGTTGAATCTGAAGAAGACTTCGGCACCCAAGGTTCTCTTCCAACCCACCCGGAACTACTTGATTTCCTAGCTCTCGAATTCATGGATTCGGGATGGGATATCAAAGCGATGCTCAAGCTCATCATGACCAGCGCAACCTATAAACAATCCGCAGCTTCTACTCCAATCATGATCCAGAAGGATCCTCGAAATCTTCTTCTCGGCAGATCCCCCCGCCATCGTCTTGATGCGGAAATTCTACGCGATCAGGCCCTTATGATTGGTGGACTTCTCAGCCCCAAAATCTATGGCCCCTCGGTCTACCCTCCTCAACCTGCAAACCTTTGGCAGGCGGCTTTCAATGGTGAACGAAACTGGGCCACCAGCATGGGAGAAGATAAATACCGCAGAGGTCTTTACACCTTCTGGAGGCGGACTGTGCCCTACCCTTCCATGCAAACCTTCGATGCCCCCAGCAGGGAATTTTGCACTGTCCGAAGAATCAACACCTGCACCCCCCTTCAGGCTTTTGTTACTCTCAACGATCCTGTTTTTGTCGAAGCAGCCCAAGGCATGGCGCGCAAGGTTCTTAACGAGGGAGGCACCACATTTGATGATAAAATTAACTTTGCCTGGAAACTTGCCCAAGGCTCTATACCCTCTGCCAAGCAATCTGAAAGCCTCGCAAAACTTTACAATGATTCCCTCGCTCAATTTAAAGCAGACCTGCCCAGCGCCAAGTTGCTTGCAGAAATGCCCCTGGGCGCTGCACCTGCAAACATGAAAATTGAAGAACTCGCAGCATGGACAACCATTTGCAATGTTCTCCTCAATCTGGATGGCATCCTTACCCGGAGTTAATCATGGATCCCCGACTCGAAAACATTCGCACCAATACTCGAAGGCACTTCTTAAAAAAATGCCCACTCAGCCTTGGTGCCCTCGCAATGGCTGATTTTGCATCGAAAAAAGTAAATGCCGCTCCCTCAGGCTCGCCGCTAGCTGTGAAGCAACCAATGTACCCCGCAAAAGCCAAGGCGGTGATTTACCTGCATATGTCAGGCTCGCCACCCCAGCAAGATTTGTTCGACTTCAAACCCAAACTTCTCGAATACCACCTTAAACCCTGCCCCGAAGAAATCATCAAGGGCGAACGATTCGCATTCATCAAGGGCAGGCCTGTCCTTCTGGGCTCTCCCCACAAGTTCACTCAGCACGGCAAAAACGGCACTTGGATCAGTGAACTCCTTCCCAACTTCCAAAATGCCGCCGACCTCGTTACCGTCATCCGTTCCATGTACACCAAGGAATTCAATCACGCTCCCGCTGAACTTTTTGTGCATACCGGCGAGAACCGTCCAGGGTACCCCGCAATCGGTTCCTGGGTCACCTACGGCTTGGGCAGTCCCAATCAAAACCTGCCGGGCTTCGTCGTTCTCGTTTCCGGCGGCACGGATCCCACTGCTGGTAAAAGTGTCTGGGGCAGTGGTTTTCTTCCCTCCGTATACCAGGGCGTCCAATGCAGGGCGGGCGCTGAACCAATCTTCTTTGTCAACAATCCTGCGGGCATGAATTCCAACCTCAGGCGCAAAAGCCTTGATAGCCTGAAGGAACTAAACGAAATCGAGCTGCAAAAACTTGGTGACCCCGAAACCATCACCCGCATCGAACAATACGAACTCGCATTCCGCATGCAGACCGCGGTTCCTGATGTCATGGATATATCCCGCGAACCCAAGAAGATTATCGAGGAATATGGCGCGACCCCGGGTACCAATTCCTTCGCAAACAACTGCCTTCTCGCCCGACGCATGATCGAGCGTGGCACCCGTTATGTCCAACTCTTTGACTGGGGCTGGGACACCCATGGCACCAGCGCGGGCGATGACATCGTGAATGCCCTGCCTCGCAAATGCAAAGAAACGGACCGCCCAATGACCGCGCTTCTTCTTGACCTTGAACGCCGAGGTATGCTCGATGAAACCCTTGTTGTCTGGGGTGGGGAATTCGGAAGAACCTCGATGAACGAAGCCCGGGGCGGAAGTAAATTCCTGGGCCGTGACCATCATCCACACTGCTTCACCACATGGATGGCAGGTGCTGGTATCAAGCGTGGCTTCAACTACGGCAGCACCGATGAACTCGGATGGAACATCGCGGAAAACAAGGTGGGGGTGCATGATCTTCAAGCCACCATCCTGCACCTGATGGGTCTTGATCCGGAAACTTTCAGCCATCCATATCAGGGTTTAAACGCCAGGCTTATCGGCCCGGCAGAGGGGCCAAAAATCCTCGACAAAATCCTTTCCTAACCCCCTGTGCCTAGAAATCGCATCCAAATTTGGGTGCGATTTCCGGTTAAACCATCAAAAACTGAACACCAAATCAAAGACTCAAGAATTAGAACTTAGGTGGCAATATGCCCCTTTCATTCGCTACACTATCTAGTATGTTTCCATTGATCTTTTTTTGCAAACTTTCATGAATGACATTTCGAACATCCCCGAAAGCAAACCGCCACTTCCTGGCAAAGGGGATGTCCGAACCCTTGTTTCCAAACTCCTTGAAGTCAACGAAATGAACAAGGTGGCCGAAGCTCTTGCAAACGGCCAAAATGCAACTATTGATGGATGTTGGGGATCCTCGGCTTCACTGGTGGTTGCAACTTGTGCAAGCAGAATCAAACATAACATCCTTATTGTCCTATCCCACCCTTCCGACATTGACTTCTGGGCCTCTGAGATCAACACTTTCAGTGGATTGGAATGCAAAGTTTTTCCAGCGGACGATGACTTCCAGGGGAAATTCAGCAACAAATCTGAAACAGCCTGCGCAAGGCTGAGACTTGCACTGTCGCTCGGGATTGGGAACAAACCTTCCCTGGTACTGGCTTCAATTCAATCCCTTCTTCAGCCAATTCCAGGAAGGGAACAACTGGCGAATTCCAGTTTGCGCGTGAAAAACAGCCTTAACCTTCCCCCGGAAGACTTGACCAAGTGGCTGGTGAAGCATGGGTATGATCCGACTGAAGCTGTGGTTCAACACGGGCAATTTTGTAAACGCGGTGGAATTGTCGATATTTATTCGCCGGGAAGTGATCTGCCCCTTCGCATTGAATTCTTTGGCGATGAGATAGAATCCCTAAGAAACTTCGCACCCGAAACCCAACGCAGCTTGGATGTGGTGCAATCATCAGAAATACTAGCCATGACCTTTGAGGAAAAAGGAGCGGTTCCGGATGGCCACCTGGTGGATTACCTTGGAACAGCAACTGTGATCCTTGTTGAACCGGAGGAGATTCATGATCAAGGCAGACACTATCTGGAACGCATGGGAAATGTGCGTGGATTGTTCACCATCCAAGGGGCCCTGAAAACCCTGGCATCAAAACCCAGCCTTCTGGTGGCTGCGATGCCAAGGCATAGTGCCGAGATATCGTATTCAATCAAAGCGGAGTCAGTTGAGCGGTTCACGGGTGAAGTTTCCAAGGTGAAAAGTGAGTTGGATCAAGCAGCCAGCAAGGATGATGTTGTATTGGTTTGCGCCACGGAAGCTGAGGCAAATCGGTTGCATGAGGTGCTTGCGACATCCGAAGTCGCCCAACAGGGCCGGCTTTCCCTGGATGTTGGAATGGTTCGAAAAGGCTTCCGATTGGTTGGCGTAAAAAAAGACAGGCATATCCTGGTACTTGGTTCCCAATCCCTGTTTCGCAGGGATGAAGTCGCGAGGGTGCATCCTGCGACAAGAAAACTTGAATCCCGCGCGATTGATAGTTTTCTGGATCTTTCCCCATCGGATTTGGTGGTTCACATCAGCCATGGAATCGCGCGATACCTCGGAATGGAATTACTGGAAAAGAAAAAGAACACCATCAGTGATTCCACATCCAATGGAAAAATGGTGGTGGAGGAACATCTGGTACTGGAATTCAGGGACAAAGTTAAAGTTTATGTTCCAGTTTCTAAAATCGACCTGGTTCAAAAGTATGTGGGGGGAGGAAAACAGGAACCGGAGCTTTCAAAGTTTGGAGGAACCGGCTGGAACAGCCGAAAGTCCAAGGTACAGGCGGCGGTCATCGATCTCGCATGCGAAATGATCCAAATGCAAGCGGTAAGGGAATCCCAAACCGGGAATGCATTTCCTCCGGACACCGAATGGCAGAAAGAATTTGAGGCGGCTTTTCCCTACCAGGAAACCCCTGATCAGCTCGCATCACTTGCTGAGATCAAAACCGACCTGGAACGATCCAAGCCAATGGATCGTCTCATATGCGGGGATGTTGGATATGGGAAAACAGAACTTGCAATCAGGGCCGCATTCAAAACAATTGATAACGGCAAACAAGTCGCGGTTTTGGTCCCGACCACGATACTTGCTGAGCAGCACCTGCGCACTTTTTCCCAGAGAATCACCGGATACCCCTTTGTCGTTGAATGCCTCAACAGATTCAGGTCGACATCTGAACAAAGGAAAATAATCGCCGGGCTTCAAACAGGCGGCATAGACATCGTGGTTGGCACACACAGGATCCTTAGTGAGGATATTAAATTCAAGGATCTTGGCCTGGTCATAATAGATGAGGAACAGAGATTCGGCGTAGAACATAAGGAAAAACTTAAACGCATGCGTGAAAAGATCGACATCCTCACCATGACTGCGACACCGATACCTAGAACCCTACATCTTTCCCTTCTTGGGATAAGGGACATAAGCAACCTGGAAACACCGCCCGCGGACCGCCATGCGATAGAAACCCGCATCATTCGTTGGGATCCAGAATTGATAAGGCATGGGATACTGCGTGAAATGAACCGTGAAGGACAGGTTTATTTCGTTCACAACCGTGTGCATGACATCCACAAAGTTGCAGATAAGCTTAAAAGACTGGTGCCTGAGGCGGAATTCGCAATCGTGCATGGGCAGATGAAGGAAGCCGAGTTGGAAGACCAAATGGTTAGGTTTCTAAGCCGTAAAGCCGATGTTTTGATCGCCACAACTATTATCGAAAGCGGACTGGATATTCCCAATGCGAACACAATTTTCATAGATGAGGCGGACATTTACGGCTTGGCAGATTTACACCAACTAAGGGGCAGGGTGGGCAGGCAGCAACGAAGGGCATACGCTTACATGCTACTGCCCACCGAGAGGGTTCTAAGCGCTGATTCGGGCCGAAGGCTCAAAGCGATTGAGGAATTCACGGAATTGGGCGCTGGATTCAAGATAGCATTAAGGGATCTTGAGATCAGGGGGGCGGGAAATATTCTGGGAACACAACAAAGCGGACATATCGCATCAGTGGGATACGAGATGTACTGCCAGTTGTTGGAAAACGCTGTCCGCGAAATGAAAAACCAACCTTTGAGAACACCTCTGGAGGTCAACATCGACTTGGATTGGCCCGCTTTTCTACCCCGGGATTATGTGACCGGGCAAAAAAATCGAATCGAGGTTTACCGAAGGCTCGCACGCATCCGCCAGTTGGAAAAACTTACCGACTTCAGAACCGAGCTAAAGGACAGGTTCGGCAAAATCCCCACAGTTTCAGAATGGTTGATAAGATTGGCGGAAATAAGGATTCTCGCTGCGAAATGGCAGATTGGCCAGATACATATTGAAAGACCCGCGGCAGGTATTGCCGGCCCGACCGACCTTGTAATGACCTATAGAAATGCAAAGCGCGCCCAGACTGTCGCTAACAAGAGTAAAGGAAGACTTAGGGTCGTGGATTCAGAGCAAATTTACTGCAGGTTGAAACCAAACGAAGACAAACCTGAGAGGCTTTACAAATTACTACATGAGCAATTGCAATCCTAGCATCTCACCTGCAGCCCTCAAGGATTTGCAGATAATGCGACCGGGTCAATTTCTGGTGCCTTGACAAGGTTTCAAGAAAAGAAACAGTTTCAAATCCCAATCTCCTGGCAAGCTTTACAACTTCTTCCGCTTTATCGGGAATGGAATCAATCGCAAGATTATTCACTATTCGCAACCTGCCCTGAACCTGCAGGAGAAAATCATACGCGCTTGTAAGTTCAAAATATTCGGTGGGGGAAACCAATCCGCATGCCTTCATTGATTCAAGTGCGCCCCAGACATTAGGTTGCATGATGGAAGGGTGGGTGGCGCCAAAGCGAATCTGCAAAAGCTCAACAAGAAATTCAACATCAGCCATTCCCCCAGACCCTCGTTTCAAATCCCCGGGGTTTCTGCTGGATTCAAGCCGGTCCCTCATTGATTTGATCTCGTCAATAAAAGTTGTTTTCCAGGGAACCATGCACACCGCATTATTGATGACCGAAGAAACCACCGAGGCAAAAGATGAATCACCATGTACAACCCTCGCGCGGGAAAGCATGAGCCTCTCCCATAGCTGGACATTTTGGTAATCAGAATAATATTTTTCAAATTCCTGGATGGGGATGACCAAGCTGCCTGAACGACCCGTTGGCCTTAGCCTTAAATCCAAGTCATATAGACGGCCCAATGGACCATGGTTACTCAGGGTCTTGATGACTCGCTGGGTAAGCTGTATGAAAAAGGAATGATTATCAATTTGCTGTTCATCAATATTCCGGGAGTCATCCCCGCCAGGCTTTCCATCACCCTCGTAAAGGATTATTACATCAAGGTCGCTGTGATAGTTGATTTCCCTGCCACCAAGCTTGCCAAGCCCAACGATCGCGTATCTGCATGGTTTACCGAGCCTGGAGCCAGTTGATAGCAATGGGTTGCCAAATTTTTCAACAAGATGTTTCATTTCAATTTCAACAACGGTAGAAAGAACCGTTTCAGCAAGGTCGCTTAAAGATGCGACTCTGGACCTGATCGGATCCTTGCCAAGGATATCCCTGACCCCTATCCGAAGCAGTTCCTTATCCTGAAAACTGTGAAGGATGGGATCTAGGTCCATGGCATTTCTGCAAAGATCCTGGAGTTCATGTTTAAGCTCGGATAGTTTCCTGGGTTGGTCAAGCACCAGTGAATCAAGAAGCTCATCTATCATTCCCGGATTATTGATCAAGATTCCTGAAAGAAACTGACTCCATGCACAAAGATCAACATAAAGCTTCAGGCTCGGGGGATTGAAACTGAAAAGCTCCCAGAGAATTGTTTTTGCGCCAAGCGATGCGGTGACTTTTTCAAGGTTCATCAGGGCCATATCCGGGTCGGGAGTCTCAGCAAGGCTTTTCAACAGAGCAGGCGCGATTGATGCCAGGAAATGCCGGCATCTTCTAGTTGAAAGAAAAGGTGCGGATTCCTGGGCCAAAAGTAAAAGGTTTTGATACGCGGCATTGATATTCTTGAACCTATACTTCCCCAATGCGGCATGAATCAGCTCGGGTTCGGGATTGGGGTCGAGAATTATATCTGACTCAGGTTCCGATTGGTCGGCATCCCCTGAAAAAGTCTGGTGCAATAAATGCTCAAGAATCCTGTGATTAAGCAAGGTGCGGTCTTTATATTCCTGTAGAAATATCTCACTGGAGGATTTATTGGCATCGGAAAAATAACCCATCCTTTGGGCAAGCTTGCCAAGCTCATCCTCATTGGCAGGAAGCTTGTGGGTCTGAAGGTCAAACAAAACTTGCAGCCGATGCTCCACCTTTCGAAGAAATCGATACGCATCATCAAGGACTCTGGATTCCTGATCAGTGAGGCAACCAGCCTTTTCAAGGGAAACCAGTGCTTTGAGGGTGTTTCTTTCCCTGACCATGGGAAGATCCCCACCATTTAAAAGCTGTAAAAACTGGATGGTGAATTCTATGTCCCTGATCCCACCTCTGCCTGTCTTCACTTCAGTCTGCTCAAGCCCCTGCTTGGTGGTTTGCATTTCGATTCTGCGTTTAAGCGCTTTGATTTCCTTGATCTCAGCAAAAGAAAGATATCTTCGATATACAAAATTTTCAATCGACTTGACAAATGCCCGTCCCAGATTTGAATCGCCTGCAACCGGGCGAACCTTGATCAATGCCTGTCTTTCAAATGTCCTGCCTAGAGTATCGTAATATGCCAGGGTCCCCTCAAGCGACCTTGCAAGGGGCCCCCGCTGTCCCTCAGGTCGAAGCCTTAAATCCACCCTGTAACAAGTGCCCCTGTCGGTATGCGAAGAAAGCAACCTGACCACTTCAGAGGCAAGCCTGCTGAAAAATTCAGAATTATCTATGGGGGTTCCACGGGATATTTGTGTGGATCCATCCTCATCATAGACAAACATCAGGTCGATATCTGAGGAGTAATTGAGTTCCTCACCACCAAGTTTTCCAAACGCAAGTATACAGCAGGTGGCTGGTTGCCCGGATAAATTCATCGGAACACCGAATCGACGCTCGAGTGTTTTGCGTCCGATAGTCATGGCGACTTCAAGGGCGGCTTCCGCAACCTGGGAAATGTCACGAGTAACCTCTTCCAAGGGGCGATTTCGAAGAATATCATTACCACCGATCCTCAGGACCTGCCTTTGTTTATATCTTCGCAGCGCCCTTAGCACCGAAGAATCATCAGGGTTTTTTTCAATCTCTGATTGAAGTTCCTGGACCAGTTGCTCACGCGAGGGTGTCTGATGCAATGGCACCCCAAGCATATCGATGCAGTCCGGATAGGAAACCAAAAGATCACTGAATGACTGGCTGGTGCTGAAAATCTGCATGAGATCCAGCAAAGTCCCTGCATTATCACGCATAATCAAATCCCAGTAGGGCTTCGATGCCGGTTGGGAAATGAATCGCTCCAGATTATTCAGCGAGCGGTCCGGGTCCGGAAGGGCTGGCAAAATCTCCACCAGATTTTCATTCAGCAATTTGAATAAGCCATCATCTAGATGCTTTTCAAGCAGGATAAGATTTCGTGATGCACGATCCGGATCGGAATGCTTGAGATTTTTCAGCCAATTAAACTCAGGATTCGCACGGCTGCTCATATGGTTACAGTTTCAATTTAAATAAATATTCACCCTATGACTTCAAGTGATTTTCTTCCAAGAGCGGAATTTACCTTGGGTAATTCAACTGCTGAAACCGGGGCAACCAAAGCATCGCCTGGTACTTCATCCGTCACCACTTTGCCAAACAATGTGAAAGCTGTGGCATCTTCCACAAGCACCTTGACGGTATGACCAACAAGCCTTTCATTGCCATCAAAAACAGTAATATGGTCTGTCATGGTGCGACCTGTGAGTTGTCTTGGCCCACTACCTGATTGTTTGGCTGCCAATTTACTTGGGCCTTCCACAAGCACCTCGAATATTGAACCTATCCTTGACCGGTGATCAACCAGACTGTTGGCATTCTGAATAGCGAGAAGGTCATTATTGCGCCTTTTCTTGGTATCCTCATTGATGTCATCAGGATAAAGGTCATCAGCCTTGGTACCGGGCCTGGTGCTGTATTTGAATATATAGCTGTTTTTAAACATGCTCTTTTGAACCAATTCACAGGTGCGCTTGAAAGATTCCTCAGTCTCGCCACAAAACCCGACAATAAAATCGCTTGAAACCGCAACACCGGGTACCTTCTCCCTGCAACGATGGAGCATCTCATTGTAATATTCAACGGTATAAAGTCGTTTCATTCGCTTGAGCACATCGTTACAACCCGATTGCGCGGGAACATGAAGATATTTGCCAACCTTGGGTAGTTCCCTAACCGCGTCAAGGAGTTCATCATCCATATCCTTGGGGTAATTGGTGACAAACTTGATTCGTTCTATACCGGTTGTGTCATGGACAAGGTTGAAGAGCCCGGCAAGAGTGGTGGTCCTGCCATCGCCATGCTTGAACAAATAACTGTTCACAGTCTGGCCCAGGAAAGTGATTTCCTTGCAACCCTGGTCGGCGAGAATACGAACTTCCGCGAGGATATGCTCGGGGGACCGACTTTGTTCAGGCCCCCTGGTGCTGGGAACAATGCAATAGGTGCAAAACTTGTCACAACCAAACATGATGCGAACAAAGGCCTGGAAAGCCGTGGGCCTCATTGAAGTTTCCCGGGAGGGGTCATAACTTTCAAAACTTCTCTCCACTTCATCCCTGGATGCGTCGGATCTTCCAAGGCTCAAAGCCATCTGCGGCCTGCCTGTGGACTTGGCCTCCTCGATAAGTTCAGCGATCCTCCCCAACTGTCCCGTGCCACAAACAACATCAACATGGGGAGCGCGCTTGAGAATCAATTCCTGGTCTTTCTGCGCCATGCAACCAAGGATTCCAAGGACCTTGCGTGGATTCTGCTCCATGTGAATTCTGATTCGCCCCAAGGCGCTGTAAATCTTATCCTCCGCATGCTGACGCACGCTGCATGTGTTGAAAAGAATGACATCGGCATCCGTGGGTTCAGTGGCAAGTTCATACCCCTGTTTTTTCATGGTGCCCACGACAATTTCGCTATCCAGCACATTCATCTGGCAGCCAACGGTCTCTATGAAAAGTTTTTTAGTCATGAATAAATTAAAACCTGCTCTAAAAATATTTGATCACAAGGATATTGTACTAAAGAACAGGTCGAGGTTTAAGCCCTTGCCAGGGAGTCGCCTGAAACCCAATGCCTGCCCCGCAAAAAGTCTGCCGCTGGCATCTTCCGCTTGCCCGCGGGTTGGACTTCAAAAACATTCAAAATAGTGCCATTTCCCGAGGCAACCTGCATGATCTTTAGATCTTTTGCAGGCTCAATGATGGTCCCCGGTGAAAGGGTTGTTGAGGAATCAGCAGGAGCAGCCTTTGAGATCATAATGCGAATGGGAGGTTGCCCATCGCGTTTCCACAGTGTGTAGGCGGTTGGCCAAGGTTGCATGGCCCGAATATGGGCGCTGATCTGAACCGCACTTTTTTCCCAGTCAATGTTCCCATGTTCTTTACGAAGCTTGGGCGCCTTTGTTGCCAGGGAAACATCCTGCGGAACCCCCAATACCGGCCCAGCGGCAAGCTTGTCAGCCACCTGAAGCGCCAATGAAGCGCCTAAAACAGAAAGCCTAGCCTCAAGTTCACCAGCCGTTTCATCAGGTGAAACCGGAGTAGTAATGGTTGCGAGAATATTACCACCATCCAAGGTGGGGGACATCTTGATGATGGAGACACCGGTTTCTTTTTCACAATTGGCGACAGTCCATTGGACGGGAGCAGCCCCACGATATTTTGGAAGAAGGGAAGCATGCACATTAATCCCGCCCCGGGTGGGTATGGAGAGAACTTCCGGGGAAAGAATCTGGCCATAAGCCGCGACGACAAAAAGATCCGGCTGCAATTCCCGAAGAGCGGTAATGGCCTCGTCCTGGTTTATTTTGTGGGGTTGAAATACAGGTATGTGATGTTCAAGGGCGATGTTTTTCATTCCTTTGCCGACCTGCCTGGTGGAGGCTTTTTCATCCCCGACAGCCTTGTCCGGCTGGGTGAAAAGTGCAACCACATTTTTTTTACCGGCCAAAAGAGCTTCAAAGGTGGGCTCAGAAAAAATACCTGTGCCCATCATGACAATTCGCATTAATACGACTCCGGAAAAATCAGGATTCAGACAACAGGGAATCGATAAGCGCCTTGATCTCAGTCTCGGGAGGAATCTCACCACGCTGCTGGGCGGACTTGAATTCCTCCTCAAGCTCTTTTAAAGCACCCCTAGAGGCGAGTTTCCCGATGATCCCAAGCTTATCCACAAAAAGAACCCCGTTAAGATGGTCGATTTCATGTTGCCAGGCCCTTGAGGCAAGATCGGATGCCACCACTTCCACAGGTTCTCCGAGGAGGTTATACGCCTTGATCTTGATGGTCTTCGCCCTGCGAACCTTTTGAAATAAACCGGGGAAACTCAGGCAACCTTCCTCGCCCTCCATCACACCCTTGCGTTCCACAAGGGTTGGATTGATATATACATGCTCATGTTCTTTTTGATTAGGGTCGCCCGAGACATTCATGACCAGAAGTTGGTATGGAAGCGCCACCTGGGTTGCCGCGAGACCCAACCCCTTTGCCTCATACATAAGGTCGATCATCTCACCGACTTGAAGTTTTATCTTTTTGTCTATGGATGAAATCTGCTTTGCCTGGCAGCGCAAGGCAGGATGCGGGTAATGGACAATTTTCATTTATGAAGGCCTTAAAAAAACCTCGTGTTCAATATCATTATAAGGCAAAAGATGAAAAAACATATCGATCAGGACTTATCCTGCTGGGAAAGGTCCAATTTATCAAATTTGGCAAGGGCATCGTAGGCGGCATATTTATATACCTCGCTGATTGTCGGGTAGTTATAGCATGTATCAATGAATACATCGACACCACCCCCCATTACCATCACCGTAAGGCCGATGTGCACTATTTCAGTTGCACCCTCGCCAATCACATGAACCCCAAGCAACTTTTTATTTTCCTGATGAAAAAGAAGTTTGAGAAATCCCTCGGTATCACCAATGATCTGCCCACGCGCATTTTTCGAATAACTCGCCTTACCCACAAAAAATGGAATTCCAGCTTCATGAAGTTGATCTTCGGTTCTACCAACCGAGGAACACTCCGGAATTGTGTACAATCCGCTCGGAAGAAGCGAGGGAAAATGGGGTGATTGCTTGAGATTAAACGCATGATATACTGCCACGCGCCCCTGTGCCATTGCGGTTGAGGCAAGGGCGGGATTTCCAATCACATCACCCGCGGCGTAAATATTGGGATTACTGGTCTGAAAAGCATCGTTCACAAGGATGTGGCCTCGCGAATTTGTGGTTACACCAATCTTATCAAGCCCGATGGAACCAGTCTGGCCTGAACGCCCTGAGGAAACCAAAACAGCATGAGAATGTAAAATAGTGCCAGACTCAAGTTCCACATCAACAAGATCGCCACACTCGATGTTTTTCACGGAATCACCCATGAAAAATTGGATACCAGAGGATTCCATTCGTGATTTCAAGGAGGCTGAGATTTCAACATCCATTCCCCCCACAATCCTCTCTGATTTTTCCACGACAGTAATACGAACCCCAAGCGCTGAAAACATGCAGGCATATTCACAACCGATTACACCACCACCTATAACCACCATGGATTCAGGAATGACATCAATCGTAAGGATTGTGTCTGAATCAAAAACCCTGGGATCATGGAAAGGAAAGTTTCTTGGCCTGAATGGATAGGACCCGGTTGCAATCAAAAATCGTTCAGCTTTAAGGATTATCTCAGGGCAACGGTCCGGTTTAACCATCACGGTTTCAGCATCGACAAACGAAGCCATCCCCCTGAACAAGGTGATACCATGCCGGGCAAGATTTTCACGGATGCGATGGCGCTCCTGGTCAGCAACAAACCTCTCATGCGCCATGAAATCACTGACATGGATGGTTTTATGCAAGTCGACCTGGAAGCCGAACAATTTCCTTTGCTTGAAACCAGACAAATAAAGTGCTGATTCCCGCAAGGTTTTTGAGGGGAGGGTGCCGGTATTCGCGGCTGCGCCACCCAGCACATTTTCCTTCTCAACCAAGGCTACTTTCTTGCCAAAATAGGAAGCAGCGGCTGCGCCTTTTTCCCCAGCGGGACCAGAACCTATTACCACCAGGTCAAATTTTTCCGCGCTCATTGTTTATTCTTTCTGAACCAACTGAACTTCAACTATTGATGGTTTCAACTTTTTTGATCAATTCCTGTCCTGTCATGCGATGGGCGGCGTCGTGAGGGCATGCATAAACACAGCTTGGTTGTCCATCCACGGATTCACAAAGGTCACACATGGTGGCCTTTTGCTGTACCACAGCCACCTTGTGCCCAGGGCGGGTAATGTCATCGATCTTTTCATTTGTTTCAAAGGGTTGCATATTTATGTTGCCATACGGGCAGTTTTGCGCGCATTTTCCACATCCGATACACCAGTTCTCAATGGTCATTTCACGCTTCTTGCCACGATGAATAGCATCCACCGGGCAACCAACCATGCAATAGGGATCGAGGCATGACCTGCATGAGCTTGCAACCAGGAAGTTTTCAAAGCGCAATCCCTCGCGCACCAACCTGGTCACACCTTGATGTGTATCCGAGCAAGCCTTGGTGCATTCATCACAACGGGTGCATTTTTCAAGGTCCAGCACAAGCAGGCTGCGAGCTTCCATCAAACCCTGCCTGAGAAAATCATTCAGGTTGGTATGCTGGACCTTTTGAACCTGCCTCTGAATTTCATTGAGTCTTTCCAAGGCGATGGCAACCATTTTTTCCCTTATCTTGGGGAAGTTATCAAGGATGAGCTTGAAATCATCACCCCGGATACTCACAAGATCAACATGATCAAGCGCGGTCGCGTTAGCGGTCCTGCCCTCGGCAAGTAGTTTCCCCTTCAACTCAGCCAGATGGCCCATCAAGGCGATTTCACCAACCATTCCCCCTGGGCCCGTGTAATTGATGACATGCTCACCACCAGGCTGTTTAAGCGAGATTTTCACAAACCCGACTCGTACAAGATAAAAATTATCCTCCGCGTCACCCTGCCTGAACAGGACATCACCAGGATTCAAGCGGACGAGGTTCGCTTTTTCCCTGACAAGATCCACAAATTTTTCAAATTCCTTCTCATCGGTGAACTGCTCGGCAAACAAAGAGATACTTCGAAGGTGGGTGCTGATGGACCTCTTGTTGTACACACCGTCCAAAATCGCCTTGCTCTGCCTGTTTCTTTGAAGGATGTAAAGGACATTCCTGCGGATTTCGAGGAGGGTCACATCAGTTTTTGCCCGGACTGTCGCAGACCTGGGATAATTGTTCATGCAGGTCATCTCACCGAACAACACATCCTCCTTGCTCAACTGGGCGATTGGGTTACTGGTGTTGAGGCTCACTGGGGCATCAATTGAAATATATCTTGCTTTTTTCTCATCCTCCCTCGATGAGGTCGAAAGGGTCGAGGTGAATTTTTTGATCAAACCGAGGAACCCGCTTGATTGGTTATTTTGAACATGCTTCAGCGGGCTTCGCAAAAACACATCAACAACGCCATCCTCAATGATGAAGGCGGTCGACCCGGAATCCCCCTCGTTGCAAATAATCTCGCCCTGTTTGAATTTTCGTCGAACCACGGAACCCTGGTTCCACTCCATGAATGGCTTGCTGATGCCATGGAAAAGCTCATGGGTGAATAAGTCATCCACGGATACGGGCATTGCACCGGGTTGGGAAGCGAGATCGGAACCCACCATTTTTTTGTTGGTGAGGGCGCCTGTGGGGCAGGAAGCCATGCATTCACCGCACGACACGCACGAGGAATGGCCCATGGGGTCATTAAGGTCGAAAGAAATCCGTGACTTGAATCCCTTGTTCATCCTTCCCAAAACTTCATTGTGACGGATTTCATTGCAAGCCCTCACGCAACGATCACAAAGAATGCACGCGTTGTGATCAACCGAAATGATCAATGAACTGTCATCGGTTCCACGGTCGTTGGGGTTTTTTGGAAATCTTGACTCATGGGGATCCATCCCAAGTTTCCTGGCGATGCCACGAAGCTCATTCTCGCCATATTGGCGATTCGCAGTGCGGGGTACTTCATTATCAACCAGCAGAAGTTCAGTGAGAATCTTGACAGAATTCTTGACCTTGTCGCTGGTGGCCCCGGTTGAGACCTTCATGCCATCCTCGACAGGGCGATGACATGCAGCCACAAGAGTGCGGGCACCGATATCAACGGCGCAAAACCTGCATACCGCCACAGGTTCCATGTGTTCTCGATGGCAAAGAATGGGGATGAAAACACCAGCTTTCTGGGCGGCGTCAAAAATCGTCGTCAGTTTTGGCTTGAGTTCCCCAGTCACCGGGTTCTTGGAAAGAGTGGCGCGGGCTATCTCGACTTCCTTGCCATCGATCGTCATCTTGACGGGCGGAGCCTTGAGTAAATCCGCAGCAACGCGATCAAGTTCCACCACCCGGCCATCCACAACCATGGGAAATAATTCTTCTGCTACATTCATCGCCATCCTCCGGGGCCATCTGGGCCCGATATTTTCATCATGCCTTTTTCAAATAGTTTTCAACATCCGCGGGAAAGAATTTCAGCACACTTGTGATTGGATTTGAGGCGACCTGCCCAAGCCCGCAAATCGATGTGATACCCATGGTCTCGCCAAGCTCATTGATAAGGCCCAGTTCCTTGCGACCAGACTTGCCTTCCATCAAACTGGTGATGATATCAACCAACTTTTGGGAACCTGTCCTGCAAGGCACGCATTTGCCACATGATTCATTGCGGTAAAAAGAAACACAGTTCAAGGCATTGTCAAGCATGTCGCGACGGTCATCATAAACGATGAAAGCCGCACCCAGCATGCCACCCATCTGGCCGACAGTGTTAAGGTCCAGGGGAAGGTCGAGGATATCATAAAGCTTGGCCCCCGCGGGAACCTTGTCCTGTACGAATTTTGCTGGAAGTTTCTCCACCGGAACCTTCGCGGGAAGAAAACCACCGGAGGGGCCTGAAGTCGCGATGGCTTTCAAGGAATGCCCCTGCAACATCCCTCCCGCGGTATCAAAAATCAATTCCCTGACAGTCTGCCCGAAAGGAACTTCATAAACCCCGGGCTTTTGAACATCACCACTTATGGATACTATACGCATCCCGGTGGCTCCGCGCACGCCCTTGTCACGGTACCATTCCCCGCCATTAAGCGCGATTCCAGGAATCCATGATAAAGTTTCAACATTGTTGATGACGGTTGGCTTTCCAAAGAGACCCTCAAAAACCGGGAAAGGGGGCTTATTCCTCGGCTCACCACGCTTGTCCTCGATCGCCTCCAAAAGGGCGCTTTCCTCACCCTGCACATAACCACCCGGACTTATGAAAAGCTCGAGCATGAATTTCCTGCCAGTGCCCAACACATTTTTCCCAATGACACCGAGTCCCGCAGCGGTTATCAATGCCTCCTTCAAAACCTTTACTTCATCGATGTATTCATGACGAATGTAAAGATAGCCTTTTTCAGCACCGGTGACCAATGCCGCCAGGACCATACCTTCAATGACAAGGTAGGGCGCCCTGCGCATGAGTTCCCTGTCCTTGAAAGTTCCTGGTTCACTCTCATCCGCATTGCAAACAATGTACTTTTCATTACCAGGGGCACCTTTTACGGCGGACCACTTGCGGAAAGTCGGGAAACCAGCACCACCCATGCCCCGAAGCACCGCAACTTCCATCTTCTTCAATAATGCCGCGTGATCCATTCCACCCGCGACAAACTGCTTGAGGGCCTCGTAAGGGATACCAGTTTGATAAGGATTGATTTGAAAGGGCAGTGTGGAATTATCCAAATGCTGGTGGGGAAGGTCCTCGTTTGCGGCGGCTTTTCGCGCCAGTTCGGACAGGCCATCAAGATTCATTCCGCGATACACATGGTGATCATTGATTAACGCGGCAACTGTGGCGTCGCACTGGCCAAGGCAAGAGACGCCGCATACTTCAATTTTTCCAGGCCCCAGTTCCCTTGAAAGATTCTCGAGCCCCTGGGTTATTTCAGGAGCCCCATGAATATGGCAGGCCATGTCCCTGCAAACCTTGATACTCGCGCCCTTGGGAGGTTGCAATTTATACAAGGGATAGAAGCTGGCAACCTCATGGATACGATGCAACGGCACGCCCGTTCGCTTGGAAAGCGCCTGCATTTCATCATGGGTCAAGTACCCGCACCGATCCTGAATTTCCTTCAAAGCCTGAACAATCATTTCTTTCTCCAACACCTGCCAATGGTAACAGGACTTTTCTTTCTGAATTTATGGGATTGGTTTTTGCATTTGATCAATGGTACGGAGGATCTTGGGATCCCAAGCTGCCGCGCCCACTCCCATGAAAGGCTGGTCGCCATGATGATAGTTATGGCATTCCACGCAATCATGGTTGACTCCCGCCTTGGCAACGCCGGACATAAATTTGGCGGGAGCATGGCAACTTCGGCAGTTTTCAATTCCTGGAAGCAAAATATCATTCTTGGAAATTGAATTGGCCGCATCAGCATGGCACGAGGCACAATCCATGAAACGATGGGCGGAATGATCAAATTTGGCATGGGGCATCCATAACGATGGAATTGATGGCCAAACAATTTCTTTGCCCGGGGCACGAGAATCCTTGAGCCATTGGAAAGCCTTGCTGTCAGGGTCCAAACCAGTCTGGATTTGGCCGGGGATCCGAGTGAAGCCGGGGTTCATGCTCTTGGTGTCGCCCTTTTCGAAGTGACATTCACCACAAGTTTTCTTCCCCAGGAAAAGGTTGTTCATTGCAACTGAAACCTTGGCTTCCACTTGCTTTTTCACCGATTCCACGATTGGCGCCAAAGGGTTTTTCCCGGGTACAGGCACAGGAAAAACCTCCCTGGGTTTTGAAAAATCCTTGTTTTCACTCATCAACTGCCTGGAGTAAAAGCCCTCCAAATAACTCCGCAATTCCTCAGGCTGATAACGATGTGGGACCGAAAGTTCCTTTTTGGAATCATCAAAGGAGAGCGGGTGACAAGCCTTGCAGTGCACATCATAAACTATCGGCTGATAAACACCTCCCTTGGCTCGCTCGGAATGAACAGCTTTTGGCATGTTCGCGAATGTGCCGGGGGATGGGTTTGCATCCGCAGACTCAAGGTTATGGCAGGCCTTGCAGTCAAGCGCGATAGCTGTCTTCAAATCCATGCCTTTCTTGTAGCCAAAACGCTCCCTTTCAGGCTCGGGAATATCAGAAAAAGTCCATGGTTTTCCTTTTGGGTCACGGGATAAACCCTTCGTGAGATGCAGTTTGTGATTAAACTTGACCGTGCCCGGATCCGACATTTTCCCGGCCAACAACTTGAATTCCGGATGACCATCCGCGGGATTTGCAAAAGAGGTTATCTTGTTTGCGTATTTCGCAGTGGATCCCGATACCAGATGCTGCTCCATATTGGCATGGCATGATGTGCAGTCAGAGTCCGACAGGCGAACTATACTCGCATCCAATCCACGATGCTCACGATGACAACCCCCGCAACTGGGAGTTGACTCTAATTTCTGGCTTGAGTGGTGCACCGGGGCCACATGGCAACTTTCACACCTTGCATCACCGGACAAATTTTTGCCTGCCTCATGACCAAGCCATTTCATGGAAAAACTATTCTTGCTTATTGGTTCAAAATCAGAGTGACAAACCGCGCAATTATCATTCCAAGCGGCATGGAATTTAGTGACCTGCCCCCTGGAAAAAACAGCCTGGCCTTTTTCCCCCTGCGCATAAACCAACGCCATCCAACCAACCGCCGCAATCAGGCATAACATAGCCAATGTCGACTTAGTGCGATCCAAATAGGTCGACTTTTTATAATAGTCGAGCTGGATTCTTGTCGCGCGTTGTTTTCCACTCTCTTGAAAAGCCATGGATCCCTCGATTTACCAATATTTCATAGCCACAAAAACATGAACAAACATCAACACGATCAACGCAACTGAAAGGGGGAGATGAACCCAAAGCCAGCTATGAAGCCAGAACTGGATTTTTGACTGAAGGATCATCTGCCTGCGCTGATTGCACAAATCCTCAAGAACCGCAACCACCTCATGCGCTCGAGGGGACAATTTCATCCGAAGGGAATTGAACAAGACAGTCGCCCGGATGGATTTTGCCAGAGGCGACCTGGCCTCCTCACCGTTCTTGAGAAAACCATAGATATGCTCATTGAAAAAATCGTACAAGGGCTTGCTATCGGGCACACTTTCCTGAAGGCTTGCGGTGACCACCACACGGCCTTGAATCGCACCGGTGGACCGAACTGCGCCCACCACCAGATGACGCCCTTCATCGTCGGATAATTCGCCCCCATCATCATTGTCAACCTTGATGTTGCAAACTGATTTCACAAGGCGGGACGCTTCCGATGCCATCAAATCAGACACATAGTCAATCTGGGAAAAAATAGTCTCAGAAGGGACTTCCTTGAGCAATTTATCAGGCAAAAACTGCTGTAGAACCAACCCCCAGACACCACTTGCGATCACCACCAGGAACAACACCATCAGAGTTGTGCTCAGGGGGCCTCCCCAGCGAAATCCTGTATGAAGAACTAAAAGTGGCACAGCGAGCAAACCAAGCCAAATGTGGGCACGCATCCAAGTTGAGACTTTTCCTATACGCCAAGATCTTAATTTTTTCCTGGGCCATATTAGGAATTCAAACAAACATATAAAGCCACCCATGACCCCGAATGTGAAACCGGGAAGACTGCTGCCACTGGGCCATTCAGAATGCCCAAGAGATGCAAAAACAAACCAGATCAAGGCCATGGCAAATACGATTATTGAAGCGAGAACCCAGGGATAATGTTCAGCAAAATTTGATTTGCGTATTAACACAGAATTTAATTCCTTTGACTATGCACCAAAGCTACCATAAGTAAAAAATAATAAGACTAATATATCGAATATTTTGTGGCATTTCACCAAAAAATCAAATAGAATCAGAACCATATTGTGATATTTAAATGACCAAAAAATTGTGAATTGGTGCTTGAGCACCCAGCAACAAATATTTTATGCAACCCTTGATTTCAAGATCGTTCGGACCGTTTAAAATTTCAGGACTCCTTTTGCTTCTTTGGATCGTGTCCTTCATTTTTAGCCATCAAGATTCTTTTTCCCGGGCACAGGAAAAACAACCCTACAAATCCTCCAACCTCCCCAAACAGGAAACCAATCATCCTGCTATTTCAACTTCCGCCTCTTGTTCTGGTAGAGGTTGTCATGGTGGTTCAGAACCGGTCACCGGCCAAATAGTTCAACAAAATGAATTTTCTTCCTGGTTGGCCCATGATAAACATGCAAACGCATATCAGGCGCTGCTTTCTGATCGCGCCAAAACCATGGCCAAGAATCTTGGCATTACCGAGGCACATAAAGATATCAGGTGTCTTGCATGCCATACCACCCCTCAAATTGCCAGAGAACAGGCAAAGGTTGATTCCCCCTTGGATCTTGGGGTCGGATGTGAATCATGTCACGGGTCAGCTTCATCTAAATGGCTGGGAATCCATACCACCGAGGCATGGAAAAACTCCCCGATAAAAGAAAAGAAAGCCCTTTACGAAAATGAGGGAATGATTTATCTGGGAAATCCCGTGGTTCAAACACAGGTTTGCGTTGGCTGTCATGTCGGTGCACCGGAAAATACCACAACTGGCATCCCTGCAAGGGATGCTAACCATGACATCATGGCGGCAGGGCATCCCCGTCTTACTTTCGAATCGCTTTCCTATCAGGCAAACATGCCACCCCATTGGAACACTAAAAAATATAGTTCAAACTCAAATCGAGACTTGGAAATCTGGGTCGCGGGGCAAATTGCTGGATTGTCCGCAACCATGGAACTTTCTTCTCATCGCGCGCAACTTGCCATTAATAATTCGGGTGCATGGCCTGAGTTTGCTGAATCCTCTTGCATTTCCTGCCATGCTGATTTTCAACAACCAAGTTGGAGAGGCAACAAGAATTACTATTCCGGCAGGAAACCAGGTTCACTTCCATTCGATTCATGGACCGGCGTCTTGTTACCAGAGGCACTTGCTATTTCGGGCCAAGACAAGCAAATGACCGCACTTTACTCGGATTTTTTAAAATCCCGAAATTCATTCCTGACCTCACCCAAGCAGGCAAAGGCCGCATCCGATATCCTTGCCAGCCAACTCCAAAAAATCCAAAAAGAACTTATCGTCAATGGCATCAATCCCCCGAAGGAATGGCGTAAGCTTTTGCTGGACCAGTTAGCCCGGCGGGATTTGGAAACCGCTTCCTGGAATGAATCCACCCAAATAGCCTTGGCCCTCTCATTGATAAGCTCCAAAGCAAATGAACAAGCCAACCTACAAAACTTATGGGAAACTTTGGCGTTTCCCTCAGGCTATGAAAGCCCCAAGGACTACAAACCTTCATCCAGGATTCTTCAGGAATTCATTCAAAAGTTGAAAACCAACAAGTAGCAAATCCTTAACCACCCGCATCGGCCGAAATGACCAATAGTCGCTGCCCGTTCTCCAACTCGAAGCCAGGATCACTTAAAAACTTATCGCCGTTCAGGGAATAAAGCACATGCCCCTTTCCCTTAATACCAACATCCAAGTGTTCTGAAAGTCTGGGATATTTAATTTTAAGATGATCAATAATCGAGGACAATGAACCGGTAGGAACCAAGCAGGAGGAAACCCCGGCCTTGTTTCTTGGAATACCAAGAAACTCCACGATCACAGAGCTTTTCGTTTTTTCGGGATCAAGCATTTTGATCAGTTGATTTGATCTAAGCCTAAAAACTAATCAAGATTCTGGATTATTGCCAATATCCGCAAGCGGTGCGACAAGGTTCAGCAGTGTCCCAATCTGGGCCAGGCGCATTCCGTAACGATCAAGAAACTCCTGGAGACCAAATTCATTATCAATCGACTCAGAATCTTCAGAAATCCTCTCCACGATGTCGTATATCATTTTGCCATAGGCTTTTTCAAGGTGGGGCAGGGCATTTTTGCTCATCTCGGGCAGGCCTGGAAAATCATCAGGCCACCTGGCGATAAAAGATTTCCAACGGGCGGAATGGTCATGGGCGGCAAGAGCGGCGCGCTGATGGTTTAACATTTCTTTTTGAATATCAAGAATCTGCTTTAGAATTTCTGAAAGTTCGTTTTGGGGTGCTGCGACAGGCGGTGATTCAGGGGTACCTGGGGTCACACCACCATTTAATTCAACGGGATAATTCATGTTTGGTTCCAAGTAAAAGCACCTATCTCTAACATAAATAAATAAAAATCAATAACTGAATATTAACCACCGCGGAACGAAGTGGGAAGCCATCAATGTGAGAATTATCAAAAATAACAAAAATAAAAATAATGGTGCTGAAGCTAATAAGAGTAGGGAAGATCCAAGGTGAAGCTTTCAGCCTTTTCAAAAAGACCAGTTTCAGGCTTGAAAACCCTGCATTCCACGCCAAGCTTGCAATTCTCGATGGAATACCTGGAATAAGACCATTTGCCATTCTGGGTCGCACTTCCCGCGCATAAAACAGGGAAGGGAACATCCTGGCTAGTGGGATGGTAAAACTGGTCATGGCGATGCCCATGAAGCCAGAGGGAAACCTTGCCCTTGGTGGAAACCTTAAGCAGGGATTCAAGATCACGGAGGGCGCGAATTTTGCGCTCTTTCTTGCCACTTGCTATTCTTACTGGATAATGCGTGACGAGAATCCTTCGGCTGTTATCCAGCTTTTCAAACAACATCCCAAGTCGTTGCAATTGATCACCACCCACACAGCCCCTTGCATCCCAGGGAAGACGGTTGGGAGTTGAAGAATTAACCGCAACCACCCAGATGTCGCCGACTTTTTGGGCAAAGGGATAAGTGTGATTGCCAATGCGCTCACCCTGCTGCCAGTGGGAGAAATGATTTTCAAAATGATTCTGTGCCACGCAGGATGCTGTTTGATAGTCGTGATTTCCGGGAACTGCAAGGCCCGGCAGGGCATCAGGCCGGTTAAGCCCCAAAAGCTCCGCCGCCTTGGCCATTTCTTCCTCAAAACCAAGGGCGGTCGCATCGCCTGAAAAAACGATGCTGTCCAGTTGATGTGCCTTGATATCCATCATCAGGGCGCCAAGAATTTCATTGGTCTTTCTGAATCGAAAACCACGACCAAAAATCTTGAGGTTAATCCAGCCTGTGAAACGCTTGCTGAAAAGGTCCTTTTTTGTCCAGGCACAATCCGCGGTCACATGGATGTCACTTAAATGCGCGAGGTAAACAGGCCTGCCCCTGTTTGGAATCATCCTTGATGAAGAAATCTGGTCAACCAAGTTGATATCATCCTTAACAATACTGGTGCTCAAGGTTTTTTCTCTCCGCCCTCTTGCTTATGTCTTAAATCCCACTGGGACTTGGCTGAATCCGCGGACTCTTTCAATCGAAAAGTACGCATCGAGCGTTCGGAAACTTTTTCCTGTTTGGCAACCTGCGCCTTGTCCTGATCATATTTGAATATTACAGCAACCTTTTCCTCGGTTGCCACAAAAAGATGCACTGTTTCAGATGAAGAATTCGTGAAGTAATATTGATCCATCTTCAATCCATCTTTGATTTTAACGCCGGGTGTTTTTTTCTTGACTGATTTTGCCTCAAATCGATCCAAAACGCCCTCAATAAACACACCACCTTCAGTTTCATCAGAATAAGCCACGAATATATCCCTGGGAATCGCGGTCCCGCCTTTGGCTTTGCCATATTTTACGAGAGCCATTCCGTTTCCCCTCACCAAGTCAGGGTAGGGTCTGGAATAATTTTCCCTGGGCAAGCGCATGAATGTCGACTTGGTTACCGAATTCATATTCGCATCCTTGACCACTGGCACATCAATTGGCGCCCCCAATAATTTATCCGCCTCGTCCATCTCCGCAACCAATCGCAGGGTCTCATTTGCTTGTTCCTCGTATTCGGCAGTTCCACAACCGAGAATGAAAAGACACAAGCAAACGAAGCACAAGGACTTGTTGATGAACCAGAATTTTACGAACATATCATAACTCAAAATAAATCCTAAATGAGCCAGCAAACTTTGCCAGATGTGATTATCATACCAGAATTATAGTGTTGAAAGGGTTAATTAAGGGGTTTAAACCATGATTCAATTTGATTTCAAGGACAAAGTGGTCCTTGTGACGGGCGCCAGCAGAGGCATGGGGGCGCAAATTTTGAGGCAATTTGTTGATGCAGGCGCGCTTGGATTATTGAATTATCTCCCCACTGAAGAAAATCTGGAGGATGCCCGCACACTCATCAGGGAGTTTGATTCCAAGGGAGGAAAGTGTGAACTTGCGGGATTCGATGTAAGTGATGAATCACAGGTGAGGGAATATTTTTCCATGATTGGTCAAAAACATGGAAAGTTGGATGTGCTTGTCAACAACGCCGGGGTGTTGCGTGATAAAACGATTCGAAAAATGACATCAGATGACTGGTATGCCGTGATGCGAACCAATCTGGATGGTTTGTTTTTCTGCTGCAAATATGGTGCCCCTGTCATCCCTGACTTTGGCCGCATCATCAACATCGCTTCCATTTCTGGAATAGTGGGTTTTCCCGGGCAAGCCAACTATGCATCCGCAAAGGCCGGGGTCATCGCATTGTCCAAAGTTCTCTCCAAGGAACTTGCATCCCGAAATATCACGGTTAATTCCATAGCCCCGGGAATGATTGAAACATCAATGATCAAAGGTGTCAGGGAGGAAGTTTTGGATGAGTACAAAAAGCAAATTCCCCTAAGACGCTTTGGGAAACCTGAAGAGGTGGCAAATGCGATACTATTTCTTGCCTCGGAGGAAGCCTCGTACATCACGGGGCATGTTATACCAATCACAGGAGGCTGGCATTAGCCTAAACCTCCCAGCTTTCCAGGTTGTTGTCAAACTTGATCTTTCACTATTTAATTATTTTGGGTATCGGCTTCTCTTAGGAACATTATTGTTACTGGAGAAGTTGCGCCATGAAATTAAAATCCTTCGTAATTGATTCCATTCTCTGCGGTGCATTGGTTGCCCTGCCTCCCGCGTTTGATTTTAGATCATCCGCATTTATTAACGCAACGACCTTTGATGCAAGCGACCCGGTTGAAGTATTGGGCAAGGCATTGCAGCTGCCAAATGATATTACGGGAAATCGCGACAAGGCCATTGCCGAGGCCAGCGCCAAGATCCAATTCCC
>SYCV01000225.1 GCA_005786805.1 Planctomycetia bacterium
ACAAGATTAACAGTGGTGGTGGGGGTGGTGGTGGTGGTAATAGATCATACCGAGATTAATCCACTTGAAATACGCTTACAATTTTCAACCCACAAGCTTAAAACCTTGTGGGTTTTATTTATTCCTAAAATCATCCAAGCCTTAAGAGACAAGACCGCACGGCATATTTTTCTGTCAGTCGATCGCCTGATTATTGGCTGTATGTTTGGTCATCTAAGTAATTACTGGCATTTTTGACATGAAAAAATTAATATATCCTTATTCAACATAAGGCATCCATATGCATCATATTACCCGCCGTGAGGCGATGGCTTTATCCGGTTTGACGATCGCGGGATATTCCCAATCCCGACAACCTGCCAAGTCTTTTGGCCAGGCCAAGGCATGCATATTGCTTTTCCCGTATGGTTCTCCGCCGCAACATGAAATGTTTGATCCCAAACCGGATGCCCCGGTTGAAATCCAGGGCGAGATGAAATCCATCGCGACATGCCTGCCCGGTGTCCGAATTGGCGAGGGAATCCCCGGTGTTGCTCCAATCATGGATAAGATCGCGGTTGTCCGGTCCGTGAATCACCCCTATCCGCAACATGGGGTTGCTTACGCGGTGACAGGAATCCCCACATACACTCCAGCGCTGGAAGACAAGCCCAGAGATTCGCGTCACTGGCCGTTTATTGGTTCTGTTGTGGATTACATCGGTCAGCAACGCATGGGTGGGGCCATTCCAACAGTGCCCCGCAATATCGCCCTACCCTGGCTTTTGAATTCGAAAACTGACCTTAATGTAAGCGCAGGCCCATATGCCGCTTTTCTTGGACAGGCTCACGACCCCGTATGGACCGATTATGATGGGGTGGGAGTCAGGAATGCGCCGCGTTACACCGATGGCCAAACCAAGGATTATCTCGACCCATTTCAGGAAACAACCTTTAAGGGAAAATTCAAAATTTCATCTCTTGGGCAAAAAGTGGATGGGCTTTCATCAAGTCGATTAAGTGAAAGGCGTGAACTACTGCAACGCCTGGAATCAGTGCCACCCCGATTATTTGATAAGCATCGTGACCTTGCATATTCACTATTGATGTCCGGCAAAGTGGCGAGGGCATTGGATCTTGACCTGGAACCCCAGTCAATCAGGGAACAATATGGTCGCACACTTTTCGGCCAATCTTGCCTGGCTGCTCGAAGGCTTGTTGAAGCGGGCAGCAAATTTGTGACTGTATTCTGGGATGGATTCGGCCAGTTTGCCAACTGTGGATGGGACACCCATAACAACCATTATCCCCGGTTGAAGGAATACCTGCTACCAGGGTTCAACCAGACATATCCCGCGCTAATTCAAGACCTTGAATCCCGTGGGATGCTTGATTCCACATTGGTGCTTTGGCTGAGCGAACATGGTCGAACCCCCAAGATTGACAGCAAACCCAAAGGGGCAGGTCGCCATCACTGGTCCCAGGCGTATTCAGTTGTCTTGGCGGGAGGTGGAATCGCCCGTGGCAAAATAGTTGGGGCAACCGACAAGCACGCGGGCGAGGTCAAGGATACGCCAGTATCCCCCAAGGATATACTCGCGACAGCGTTTCATCTCCTTGGAATCGACCCTGAAACCCGGGTACCCGACACCTTTGGCCGGCCTATGCCTATTGCCGGAGAAGGCGTGGTCCGAAATGAATTAATCGCTTGAAAACGACCAATCCCAAATTCAGGGTGATTCGTCTTTCCCCCGCAATGAGTCAGGTTTTTATAATCAATTGAATAAGGTCACCGATCGACTTATGAGATTCAAGGTGATGCCTGAGTTTTTTTTCCTGGCTGATCTTGTAAATATTCTGCCTGCCGATTTTTTTCTTGGAAATAAACTCGTCTCGTTCAAGGTCGGAGATAATTTTCTGGACCGCCCGCTCGGTGATACCAACAAGCAAGGCGACTTCCCGAAGAACCATGCCGGGGTTCTTGGAAAGGGCAATCAGCACATGGGAGTGATTTGAGAGAAAAGTCCAGTTGCTTTCATGCTTTGCATCATCATTGTGTAATGGCTTGTGTTTATCCGGGGAAAGTTGTGAACTTTCAATCTGGGAAAGGATGTTTTTTTTTCTTGCCATGCCTTGCGCCCCTGTCAAACGAGCCTGAATACCCTTAGTGCGGCATAATCAGCTTAATTTAACACAAAATCAAAAATTCACGAAATATTAATCATAAAAATTAATATTATGATTTAATATTGACGAATAATTTTTCGTATAATATAAAACACGAAGATTAGTTCATTAATTTTAAATCGTACTATGGAGACTTACATGGAAATTATCTTTATGCTCACGGGGACCCTGGTTCCCATCCTTTTGATGGGCTGGATTTTATTTCCCGCCCAGTTTCTCAACAGGCATAAAAGGCTCGCCAACAGTATTGCGGAAGCCATGATTCTGCTGGCACTGGTGTTTTTTGGCATTTGCCTAGCCAGCCTATTTTACAATGACCCGACTACCTTTGATCTCTTCCGCATTTCCTACCCTTTTGCTTTTTCTGCGGGAATCCGCATCGAACCAGTAACCATCTTGATGGCAAACCTCATTTGCTTTATCGGATTGATTATAACTCGATTTTCCTTGCGTTATCTCGATGGCGATCCTGAACAGGGAAGATTTATTCGAAATGTCTGTTTCACCCTCGGGTCGGTTCTTTTACTGGTATTGTCAAACAATCTGGCGCTAACTTTTGCAGGTTGGTTATCCACCAGCTTGGGGCTCCATCTCCTTCTCAATCACTACCCTGAACGAAACTGGGCGGTATGGGCAGCAAGAAAAAAATTCCTGGTGAGCAGGGTGGGCGACGGCTTTTTCCTCTGTGCGATTTTTCTTACCTACCATTGCTTCGGGACCCTTGATTACACGACCATTTTTGAAAAATCCAATCAAATTCGTGACTCCGGGCTTGAGACTCCGCCATTGGTCACATGGGTTGGTCTATTTTTGGTTCTCGCTGCGATGACAAAATCCGCCCAGTTTCCTTTCCACACCTGGTTGCCCGACACCATGGAAACCCCTACCCCGGTCTCAGCACTAATGCATGCGGGAGTGATCAATGCGGGGGGATTCCTGATCATCCGCCTGAGTCCCTTGGTCACACTTTCACCCATGGCACTAGATATCCTTGCAATCGTCGGTTCCATGACCGCCTTGATGGGCAGCCTGCTCATGCTCACACAAACAAGCATCAAGAGATCCCTTGCCTATTCCACAATCGCCCAGATGGGTTTCATGATGTTGCAGTGCGGCCTGGGTGCCTTCATCCCAGCCCTGCTTCACATCCTGGCTCATTCCTTTTACAAGGCCCATGCCTTTCTCTCATCGGGTGGAATCCTGGAATCAGCCAATGCATCCACACTTTTTTCCCAGGATCAAAAATCGACAAACACAACCAAGTCTCTTTTATTATCTCTTGCGACCTCGCTGGTCCTTTGTTTTGGCACACTCTGGCTGATGGGATCTCACTCCTCCGCAAAACCCGGAACCATCATCCTTGGTTTTATCCTGGTTCTAGCCCTTACCCAGCTCATCTGGCCATTCTTTGCGAGCGGTAATCCCCGGCTTGCATTTGGCGGACTCATGAGCGGCTTGGTGGTATGCGCTTCTTATGTGATTGGATACCAACTTATTTTTAGAATGACCTCAGGTGGGATGGATTCAGGCACTACAACCACTGGCATGCTGGATATCCTTGTTTTCCTCATCGTGACAGTTGGTTTTCTGTCAATTTTCATCCTTCAAGCGTTAATGATTCCCATAGGGAAGATTCCCTTCATGCGCGCCCTCTATGTTCATGCCTTGAATGGGTTCTATCTCGACATTCCATCAAGGAGAATTGCCGGAATCTTCTGGGGCAAATCCTCGCCAGTGCCCTGATACAAACCTCTATTAAACGATCTTTATATTCGACTTTTTAAACACATGACAAGGAGCCCCGAATGACCGCGCTAGTACATCCCAAGGAAATCAAGGTTTCAAAAGAAAGCAAACATCCAGTCAGCCAGTCCGGCAATAAAAAAAACCAGGAGGGATTGAAACAAATCCTTCGTGAAATCGAACAGTTAATCCCTCCACTCTGGCCGCTTTGTGATTATGTCGCTGTGAACCCTTTCCTTGGCTTTTCAGACAAAAGTCTCCTCGAGACCCAAAAAATCCTGGCAACGGTGAAGGATTGCAGTTTATTGATGAACAGGGATTACTACAGTCAACTCTATAACATGGGTGGAATCACAACCAACGACATCAAGTCCGCATGTGAAAGTTGCAGGCATGACCATCCCGAAATCTATATGGATGTTTCCCCCGCGGAAATACTCGAATGGCTAGCTGCTATACAAAAGCCTGATTCCACACACCCCGGAAGGATAAAAACAATATCCGAGCAACTGGATACTCGCCTTGGAAGCGACTGGACCAATCATGTGGTCAACGACATATCAAGGCATTGCGGCTCGCATTTTGACCGTGGCCAGGCCATATGGGAAAGCCCATGGAAAAACCTGGGACTCTTCGAGGCCTGGAGGCAATCAAGCCTGGTCTCCACCCGGATGGATATGCTGGGACTTGATGGATTTCGAAAGCTGGTTGGGGAATTACCGGAATCTCCTGAAGATGCGATCTCTTATCTGATAAACATGCTCGAAGTTCCCATGAATACGGGGAAATATTTTCTCCTCGCCCAGTTGCATTCCGTGTCGGGATGGAGTTCTCTCATCAGGTCGCGCATGGGTGAGGGTAAATTCACAGGAAAAGAAAATCCCGACCTCATCGGACTTCTTGCAATCAGGCTTTCCTATGACACCGCACTTTGCAGGTCTTTCAGGCATGAACAAGAGTTCCATTTTGATGAACCCGACGCGATGGCAGTCGACCAATATTGGAAGACGAACTTTGGCCGTGAATCCGCCATGCGGTATCTGCTTTTGAAAGCCGCGGAAATCTCTTACAGAAACCGCGTCATTGGAAAAATTAAAACCGCGGGGCCGATTTCCCAAGAAGCCCGGCGAAAAGCCCTTCAAATGATATTCTGCATTGATGTTCGTTCTGAAATCATGCGCAGGAACCTTGAATCAGCCTCCGCTGACATCGAGACTTTCGGGTTTGCGGGATTTTTTGGAATGTCCATGGAATATATCCCGGTTGGGGCAACCCGGGGCAGCGCGCAATGCCCCGTGCTACTTGAGCCGGGTTTCAAGGTTCACGAGGGTGCCCATGGCAATTGCGGAAATCTTGATGCAAAGGTGCGGGCATCAGCTCAAATCCAACAGAAAAAATCAAGCATCTGGAAAAACTTCATGGTTTCCCCATCATCATGCTTTTCATTTGTGGAATCCCTGGGCTGGGGGTATCTCTTCAAGCTGATGGCCGATTCATTGGTCTCATCCAAGATTTTAAAATCCATTGCAAAGATTTTCTCAACTCCATCCCCAAAACAGAAAACCGTCCCAAAACTTGACGCGGGTGGCTTGAATGGGATGCCAAATGAAACAAAAGCGGCCCTTGCTGAATCAATGCTTCGAAACCTTGGCCTTGTGGATAATTTCGCGAGGATCGTGGCCGTCTGCGGTCATGCCTCCAAGGTGACCAACAACCCCTACAGGGCAGGCATGGACTGTGGAGCATGTGGCGGGCACTCCGGCGAACCTAATGCAAGGGTCGCGGCCCTTTTACTGAACGACCCCGAGGTACGGACCGCACTTTCAGAAAAAGGAATCCAGATCCCTGATGACACTTGGTTCGTTGCCGCTCTGCATATCACCACAACTGATGAAATCATATTTTTCGAGACGGAAATGATTCCTGAAACACATCATGCTGATTTTCAAAAGGTATGCGATTGGGTCAAAAGCGCGGGTGCCGCTTGCAGGGTGGAGCGCGCACCAAGGCTGGGTTCATGCGACCCGGTCGAAACTTTCCGGAAATCTTCCGACTGGTCCGAGGTTCGGCCGGAGTGGGGCCTTGCAGGAAACGCCTCCTTCATCATTGCCCCCCGTTCAAGGTCAGCCGGACTCAACCTCGAGGGCCGCACCTTCATGCACAGCTACGATTTCCAAAAAGACCCCGGGTTCAAGGTGCTGGAATTGATCATGACCGCTCCCATGATTGTCACCAACTGGATCAACATGCAATACTACGCCTCCACCGTGGATAACAAGAACTTCGGCAGCGGCAATAAGACGATCCATAACCTGGTCGGGCGCTTTGGGATCTTCCAAGGCAACGGTGGCGACCTGATGACAGGACTGCCCTGGCAGTGCGTGCATGATGGGAGCAAATTCCAGCATGACCCCCTCCGGCTTCTGGTCATCATCGAGGCACCCAGGGATGCGATTTGGGCGATCATTCAAAGGCATCCCAATGTTTCCAACCTTGTCAACAATGGATGGTTATCCCTCGTGGCCTTGGATGATGGAAGTTTTTACGAATACGACAAAAACCAACAGTGGAAACTCATGAACCAAACTGCCGCAAAACTGGAGGAGTCTTCCCATGCCTGATGTCATCACCGGCGAACATCAAACCCAAAAGGAATCCATCGCCCACCTTCGCCAGTTGGAGGCCGATGCCATCCATGTTTTCAGGGAGGTCGCGGAATCTTTTGAAAAACCCGTCATGCTTTACTCCATCGGCAAGGATTCAAGCGTGATGCTGCACCTCGCACTCAAGGCTTTTTTCCCGGGGAAACCACCCTTCCCACTACTGCATATCGACTCCACCTGGGAATTCCGGGAGATGATCGAGTTCAGGGAATCCCATGTTCGTGGTGAACTTGGCATGCAGGTGATCGTGCACATCAACCACGAAGGTGAGCGCTCCGGGATAAACCCGTTTGATTTTGGAAGCAGGATCTACACCGAGATGATGCGCACCAAACCCCTGAAGGAGGCGTTGGAAATCCATCGATTTGATGCCGCCATCGGCGGGGGCAGAAGGGACGAGGAAGCCTCAAGGTCCAAGGAAAGGATCTTCTCCTTTCGTGACAAAAACCATCGCTGGGACCCCAGGAACCAACGCCCCGAATTATGGAACCTTTACAACACCAAAATCCATCGTGGGGAAAGCATGCGTGTTTTCCCGCTTTCAAACTGGACGGAAATGGATGTCTGGGAATACATCCGCATGGAAAACATCAGGCTGGTGCCTCTCTATTTTTCCGCACCAAGGCCGGTGGTGCGACGGGAGGATGACTGGATCATGGTGGATGATGATCGCATGCGTTTGAACCCGGGGGAAAAACCGGAAATGCGCGAGGTAAGGTTCCGCACCCTCGGATGCTACCCCGTCACCGGCGCGACATTCTCCACTGCCCGCAATGTCGCGGAAATCATCCAGGAACTCAAAAGCACCCGCTTGTCTGAAAGGCGTGGTCGCGCCATCGATCGCGACGAGGAATCCGCGATGGAACGAAAAAAAAGAGATGGCTATTTCTAGTTGATCAAGGAGCATTTATGTCGATCACCCTTGCACGCCAAAACAACCTGACCACGCACCAGGCTTCCTTTGCAAGCAGCCTCCCCATGCTCAGGCTTATGACCTGTGGAAGTGTTGATGATGGCAAGAGTACCCTCATCGGGCAGATGCTTCTCATGACCGGTTCCATCCACGATGACCAGGTGGAAGTGTTGCGCCGTGAGACCGAGAAACACGGGACTGCAGGCGTTCCTCTCGATCCCGCGTTGCTGCTCGACGGGCTTGAGGATGAGAGAAAACAAGGCATCACAATTGATGTCGCCTACAGGTATTTCCAAACGCCCCGAAGAAAATTCATCATCGCGGATAGCCCCGGCCACGAGCAATACACCAGGAACATGGCAACTGCAGCATCGGTTTCTGATGTCGCGATCATCCTGGTGGATGCCAGAAAAGGCATCCTTCCCCAGACCTGCAGGCACAGCTATATTGTCTCGCTCATGGGAATCCGCCATGTGATCCTCGCGATCAACAAGATGGATCTTGTCGACTACCAAGAATCGGTGTTTGAAAGCGTGATGGAAAAATACCGGGGCTTTTCAAAAACCCTGGGTTTTCAATCACTTCATGGAATACCAATATCCGGGCTGCATGCCGACAACATGGTTTCAAAAAGTCCTAAAACGCCTTGGTTCAAGGGTAAGCCACTCCTGGAGGTTCTTGAAAACATCGATTTGAACCAGTCAAAAGCCCTTGGGCATCTGCGCTTCCCCGTCCAAAGGGTTTGCCGTCCCAACCTTGATTTTCGTGGTTACAGTGGAACCGTGGTATCGGGCGAAATCGCGGTGGGTGACAGGGTAAAAGTCGTTCCGGGGGGCGGGGAAACCAAAATCAAATCCATCGTGACCATGGATGGTTCAATTCCTATCGCCACTGCGGGCTCTCCAGTGACCCTCACACTCGAGAATGAACTTGATCTTTCCCGGGGCGACATGATAGCTGATGCAAAAAATCCGCCTGCGCTTACCAATGACTTCCAAGCCATGCTGGTCTGGATGTCCTCAACCCCGCTGAACCCACGCGGCCAGTATCTTTTGCGAACCGCCTGCAAGTGGACCCGCGCGGAAATAAAATTCCTACACCACCGGGTTAATGTTGAAACCCTGGCTGAGCATCCGGCTTCAACCCTCGGCATGAATGAAATCGGGCTTTGCTCCGTTCAAACCAGGGATCCCCTGGCCGTTGATAGCTATGTTGAAAATAGATCAACCGGGTCATTCATCCTGGTCGACAGCATCACCAACGAAACCATGGCTGCGGGGATGATAAGAATTTCAAAACCAGCCTTCGCAAGTTCCACTCCCACCAATACAAAAATTCCCGAAAAAGCACTTCCTCAAATGAATGAAAATATTGCAAGCATCTTTAATTCTGGTCTGAAAGGAACCACCATCCTTTGCGCCTTAACATCCGGCTTTATACTCAGGGATACCTTGAATGCTTTGGATGATTATTGCAAAAAAACCAGCGCCAATCTCTTGAAGCTCGATATCGATACCATCAGGCGGGGTGTTTGCAGCGACCTTGGATTTTCTGACAATGACAATACTGAATTGCTCAGGCGCATGATTGAAATCACAAGACTCGTTCGAAACTCCGTGGATATTTGCCTGGTTTCATGGGATCTGAAACACCAATGGCCCAGCAATGCGCCGGTGGATCTCATCACGGCCAATGTGAATATCATCATAAATGATGAGCATGATGAAAAAACCGATGTCCCCGCCAAGAATCAGAATCATTCTGTAGGCAAACCAAGGACATTCCAAGAGATGATTCAAGATCCAATCATCAATGTCACAAGTGTAGAATTTTCCAAACTGCTTGCATCCATTCTTGAGAAAAGACCAGCAGGCTGATTTCAACAAAAGCGTGGGAAGATTTTCTCAACCAAGTTGGGGCATGAAAATTATCATCACTATTTTAAAATCCAACTTCCAAAAAAACCTTGGTTCAAGTTATTATGCGTGCTTGGATACAAGGATGAAAAATGCTGACGACTTCCATAGGAATGCTGAACCGCCTGAACCTCCAGAAAAGCCCGGAGGCCTGGGAGTCTTTCGTAAATCTTTACGGCCCGCTTATTCACAAATGGAACATCAAAGCCGGCGTAGGGTCCGAGGATGCCAGGGATATCAGCCAGGATGTGCTTTTGCAGGTGTTCAAGAGCTTGCATACCTTTGAAAGGCGCACGAATGGAAGTTTCAGATCCTGGCTTTATCGCATTAATTTTTACAAGATGATGCAATTCAAATCCCTGCGAAAAAAGGAGCTGGACAGCAGGCCCGGCCATCACGATTTGAACAAGCTTACTGAACTGGTCAGCAATATTAGTTGGGCCGAGGATTATTGCCTCGATGTGTTCAACCGCGCGCTTGCAGTCATTGAGTCGGAAATCGGCCATCGTGACTGGCAGATATTCCAAAAAACATTTCTCAACAACCATTCCGCTGAGGAGGTGGCCAGCCAGTTAAAGTGTTCCAAACGGGTTGTTTACATCGTGCAATGTCGCGTGTTAGGCAAACTAAGGGATGTGGTTTCAAAGTTCATCGAAGACACCAATTAAGATTGAAAAACCAAGCTACAAAAATTCCCCGCATAATAATGCCATAGTGTCCCTCAACAATAATCAAGCCCCTTTATCTTATTATTATTTAATAATCACAAATAACCTGCCTTTCTAGCCTTTACCCGACTCATGATATGTTGCCCCATGCCCGCCAGGCCATTTTCGGAATATTTACGAAAAACATCAAAAAATGAAAACTTTTGGTGAATGCCATGCGTAGTAGGGTAAAATCAACGAGATTCCGGGAACAAAAAATGCTGACAACTTCCATAGGAATGCTGAACCGCCTGAACCTCCAGAAAAGCCCGGAGGCCTGGGAATCTTTCGTAAATCTTTACGGCCCGCTGATCTACCGGTGGAACCTCAAGACTGGGCTTAATTCCGAGGATGCCAAGGATGTAAGCCAGGAGGTGCTTTTGCAGGTGTTCAAGAGCGTGCACACCTTTGAAAGGCGCACAAGCGGCTGTTTCAGGGCCTGGCTTAACCGCATCAATTATTTCAAGCTGTTGCATTTCAAGTCCCTGCGCAAAAAGGAACTGGACAGCAGGCCCGGGCATCACGATTTGAACAAGCTCAGCGAATTGGTCACCAACCAGGGCTGGGCCGAGGATTACTGCCTCGATGTGTTCAACCGCGCCCTTGCTGTCATCGAGTCGGAAATCGGCCACCGCGACTGGCGGATATTCCAAAAAACCTTCCTCAACAACGAATCCCCTGAGGAGGTGGCCAACGAATTAAAATGCTCAAAAAGGGCGGTTTACATCGTTCAAAGTCGCGTATTGAGCAAACTCAGGGCGGTGGTTGACAAATTTATTGAAGATTCCATCTAATTTCTGAAACATATCCCGTGTTTTTGACATTTAATGTATATGTCACTAATCTCATGAACATGGCGGAATGAAACCGATATCCAAATGCCCTGATGAGACAATCCTTAAAGCCGTGGTTCTAGGCGAGATCAACGAACCGCTGCTTTACTACTATTTGGACCATATTGATTCCTGCGATCACTGCTCTGAGACCATTGATAAATCCAGTTGGCCCCAACTTGAATTCCAGGAACTCATCAAACGTTCCAATGTCAACAAGGAGGACCTCAAACCCTCCCGCGAAACCGTGGATGTCGCTTGGCTGGAATCCGTCAAGAAGAACTACCCCGGCAGGGACTTCATCCCCACGAACAACCCCGATAACGCGCTTGGCCTTCCCGAGGTGATCGGCAATTACAGGCTCACTAACCTTATAGGCGATGGCGCCACCTCCATTGTTTATCAGGCCGCGGATATGAACCTGCACCGGGAAGTGGCCCTAAAAATCCTGCATCCAGAATTTGACAACCACCCCGAGCTTCAAGAATCGATCCTCTCCGAGGCACGGGCGATAGCCTCGCTCAGCCATGAGAACATCCTGCCGATTTTCCATGTTGAAAAACTTGGCTCAAACCCGGTGCTGGTATTCCCCCTGCTGCCTGGCTGCACGCTTCAAAAGGCGCTTGAGAACAGGAATTTCTCCATGCGTGAAACCCTTGAGATAATCCGGGATATCTGCAGGGCCCTTAATTACATCCATGACCGTGGCATCATCCA
>SYCV01000035.1 GCA_005786805.1 Planctomycetia bacterium
GACAAACTCATCCACCGGGATGTCAAGCCTGACAATATTCTTGTGGGAAAAAACGGCGTGGCAAAATTGACCGATCTCGGGCTTGTCAAGGAAGTGTCGGTGGGAGATTTGAACCTGACCCGTTCCGGAAGGGGATTGGGCACACCCAACTTCATGGCCCCTGAACAATTTCGGGACGCCAAGAATGCCGATGTTCGCTGCGATATTTACAGCCTCGGAGCAACCCTTTACACAATGCTGACAGGCGAATTACCCTACAAGTCTGTCAACCCGCTGGAAACCTGGATGAAAAAGGTTCAAAATGATCTTCCTGCACCCCGGGAACTAAACCCCCGCATTTCCGAACGGACCGATTGGGCGATTCGCAGGTCGATGGATAGTGATCCTGATATCCGACCTTCTAGTTGCAGGGAATTTGTGGAGGATTTGGTTGGAAAAAGCACGCGGAAAACTTCACCGGATGAATCCAAAACACCTGATAAGACCAAACAACCAGTCCAAGAAATATGGTTCATGGCATATCTTGATGAAAAAGCCAAACAACATGTGGTGAAGGGAACAGCAAAGGCCATACGAAGGTCATTCAAAGATGGAATTCTGGAAGATCCCCAACGGTTCAAACTTGCAAAAACCGCCGAAGGACCTTTTGAGGATATGAAAAATTATCCTGAATTTCGCGACTTGGCGGTGCAATTAACCAAACCAAACCCAAATCCCAACACTAAAACCAAAGCCAACGAAGAAGAGGTGCAAGCACCTGAGGCAAAACTGGAGGAAACAACTCCATCCGTGAGTATAAAACAACCGCGGAAAGGAAATCCAAAATGGCTCTATGTAGTTGTTGGATCGGTGGCGATCACCGCAATTTTGTTAATAATCCTTGCGGTTGTCTATTTGATTAAAGAACGAGGTTGACTTTTTACGATACAACATTACAATGATTGATGAAGTGTTTGATTGTTAACCGAGGTTTCCTTTGCCCAATAAAACCAAGTGCTCACACGAAGATCACTCCCCCAAATCCTTATCTTTGCCATCACAGCAGGATATCGAAAGGGCTTCTGCGCTTTTCAGGGCCATGGGCGAACCTTCAAGGCTTAAACTTCTTGCCATGTTGGATCAGGGTGAAAGATGTGTCGGCGAAATCGCTGACTCCCTTTCAGATAAACTCTCCACAGTCTCCCAGCGGCTCAAGGTCCTTCGGGCAGAAGGGCTTATCAGCAGGCGAAGAGAGGGCAAACACCTGTTTTATTGCCTTGCAGACAATCATGTCTCTTTACTGTTACGAAACGCGCTGGCTCATGCAGGCGAATTGGAATCGTCCCATCCCCATGAGTCAACCTAACCTCTAAAGGAGCTTTTCATGTCCAATTGCAATCATAATCATTCCTCCCACACCCATGGGGCAAACTGTGGCCATCAGGGCATCGTCCACCAAGGCCATGTGGATTATCTCCACGATGGACACCTGCATCACATGGTTGGAAACAAGGTCGAGGAGCATTCCCTTCCCGTGGATGCCAACAATCCCTCCTCCTGCACCTCCGGACATGCATGCAAGTCCCATGATTCAACACACAAGCATGGTCCTGATTGCGGGCACCAAGCCGTTCCCCATGGCGACCATGTGGATTACCTCGTGGATGGACACCTTCACCATCCACATAATGGACATTGCGATAATCATGGCAAAGTTCAACTTGCATAGTGATTATGAACCAAGAAAGCCCCGGGAAAACCCCGGGGCTTTTTTATTTCACTTCACTCTTTTCAAACGAAGCATTCATCTCATGGATTGTTTTTTCGATGCTAGATGCGATTTCATCCAACGGCAGATGATTCAAACTCGATTTATAAAAAGGATTTTGTAATTCAATCCCGATTTGATCCAGGGACACCAACGGGTATCCAACCAACATGATGACCAGGGGCACCAACCAGTCCGTTTCCATTTGATGAAGCAGGGCAAAGGGCAGGGTGACCAAAAATATCGCGACGAACCTGCGTATTTTAACCGAGTACACAAAAGGCAGAGGGGTCTTTAAAATTCGCTCACACGCTCCGATATGATCCATCAGCTGGGATCTTTCCCTTTCCATCTGGGCAAATGCAAAATGGTTGATCTCTCCCTTTTCCAACGCCTCACGAAGCAATAATGCTATTTTCAACAACACATAAAAGGCCATATGGCTTGACGACACCAGCTTTTCGGCCTCATCTTTTCCCAGTAAATGTTCAAAATTGATTGATTCTTTTTCAGACCTCAATGTCGCCTTCGCGGCATGGGGGAAAACCTTCACCCAGGTCAGGAGTTCCCTGTGCCAGACTTTGTCCCTGGGGCCATAAGCCATTGATTCCAAGGCGAGATTCCGGCATTGGTTGACAATTCCACCCCATAAAATCCTTCCCTCCCACCATCGATCGTAGCCTGCGTTTGTGCGTAAAATCAACAATAAGCCAAGTGCGGCCCCAGCGATCTCATGCGGGCCAACTTCCAATCCAAGGTTAACTTTGAAAGCTTCCTCAATGTAATGATCAGCCACACAAATAAAGGCAGCTATGAACCCAAAAACAAAAACATTCAATATCACAATCGGGGTCACGGAACCCTTGATGGAAACTGCCTCCCGCCAGAATGTGAAAAATTCAGCGCGCTTCATTTAAAATCTTTTTACCTATCCGTGAGGAATGAAACTTCAGTTTTTATCAACAACAACTTTCGCATCTTAACCAAACATCAAATGCTTTCAATATCGAACCTTACCAAATGAACAATCAATTACAAAAAATGACATCCAAGTATCCCACACCTGTAAGACAAAGATCAGCCAAGGACATGAAAACAATTTAAAATTTTTCCTGGTAAATTTGGCCACCATCCCAGGAATCACCGGGAGGATTCTGCTGATAATCCCTGCAACGATCAACATACATCCCTGTCAACTTATCTTCCGGGTTTTCCCTGGCTAATTTCTGGAATAAAACCAAGGCACCCGACCAGTCTTGTCTGAAATAGGCATCATAAGCACTCTTAAATTCAAAGGAAAACCTCAATGTGTTTTCTGATGTCTCCCCTGCAATCCCAAGAAGTTCGTGCACCAGTATTTTCCTATCCTTGCCTTTCACAGCAACCAAATCTATGGGACGGGTCACCAGCCGCGCGCCACAAGCCTTCAAGGTAAAATCCGAGATCATGATCGTTGTATCATACACCTTGTTCAAGCCTTCAAGCCTGCTTGCAAGATTGACATTGTCGCCCACCACCGTGTAGCTCAGATGTTCCTCGGTGCCGATGTTTCCAACCACCACGACTCCCGTGTTAATACCCACCCTGGACTTGAATATGGGTTTGCTCATTCTGGCCCATTTAGCTTGTAGGGAAGAAAGTTTTTGAATTCCCTGGATGGCAGCTTTACAGGCTTTGAAAGCGTAATCATCGCAATCGAGCGGGGCATTCCAATAAGCCATGACGGCATCGCCGATATATTTGTCGACGGTGCCCTCATTCTTGATGATGACCGAGGAAAAACAGCCAAGGTACTCGTTAAGCTGTAAAACCAGATCATTGGGGGCGAGGTTTTCGGAGTAATGGGTGAAGTTCACGATATCAGCAAACATGACGGAAACATTTTTCTCCTTGCCTCCCGGTGTGGCACCGGTGCCCGCGTCAAACAAGCTTTTGAGCATATCCTTGGGCAGGTACTGCGTAAAAGCTTGAAGTCCAATCTGCATCAAGCTCATGGACTGTGCCAGATTCTTGATTTCTATGATTTTTGAATCCGCCTGAACTTTATGCCCGAAATCAAGTTTCCCGATTTTTTGTGACAATAGAACAAGGCTTTCAATAGGCTTGGATGCCGACCTCGCCAGTACAAATGAAAGAATCACACTGATGACCATGACCAATACCAGAACACCGATGGCCATGTAAAAATGCCGGTATGCGTTTCTAAACAAAATTTTCTCAGGCACATAAAGACAAACATACCAATCGGGAGAATTTCCGGGTAAAACCGTTTTGATAACCCCGACATAATCAACTCCACCAACATCAAAATTAAACAACTTTTCAAAATCACCACCAATCGCAGTGCCTTGTAAAATATCATTTGACAACGATGACAACATTTTTCCGATTGCGGGGTCTTTCATCTCCTCGGGGAGGGTATAGAAAATGATATTCCCGTTTTTATCCGCGGGAAAAACCTCATCCTTGAGGGAGTGGGCGAGAACCATTCTGGCCTTTTCCGGAGTTTGCTCAAAAATAAAAGCATTAATTCCCCTTTTTTGGAGTTCCATCATGGCTTCAGAAAGATATTCGCTAACCCAGTTGGTACCGATATCCATTCCCAATACAGCGAACAATTCCCCTTTTTCATCTCCAAGAGCGGTCGAATAGGTCAATCCAACTTTTATATCCTTGTCATTTTTCGCAAAGTAATTGCAATTGGTCCAACGACCTTTTTCTGGAATGGCTTGCACTTTTCCCAAAATATACCAGGGCATTTTTCTCGAGTCATAACCACCATTTTTATGAATTGAAAAGGGTTTATTCGGATAATCGGGAAATGAATAAGTTTTTAGAGTGAAGTTGCCCGAGGACTCCGGGATTATTTCCTCAACCGTCACATCCTTTTCAGTATAAATCGAACTTTCATTGAAACGGGAGGGCTCGCGCGTGTCATATTTAAATCCAGGTTTTTCATTCACCGCCAACCTGAGCGTATATCCTGTTTTTTCCTCCGTATAAATCGCAGTACCAAGGTTGTGATTTACTATCAGGCTATGCGCGAGATTGTTCAATAATAATTGATAGTCCACCTTGTTGTTTGCAATCTTGAACGAAAAACGATCAGTAACCTCGACTATATCCTCTGCATCCTGGAGGAAATTTTCCACCTTGATGTTGATCGATTGGGACAGCAGATGCCCAAGCTCATGGGTGTAGCTCACTCTCGCAGTGTAGGAAAGTCTGATACTTATCAGGGTTATTGTAAGCCCACAAAA
>SYCV01000036.1 GCA_005786805.1 Planctomycetia bacterium
GGTTCAGGGGACAATTTCCTTTCCACAATTTTTGATGATGAGGCAACCAAAACCATATCCAGTGGTTTGGCACCTTTCAAAGGAACATTCAAGCCTGACACCACACTTTCAGTATTTGATGGTTCAAACGCCAAGGGTATTTGGACTCTCACGGTGGAAGACAAAGCCTTTGGGGATGTTGGAAGGTTAAACAAATGGGCCCTGAGCATATCTGGCTCAACCACTTTGACAGCTACAAACAATGTAAGAAAGTTTGATGGTGAAATTCCTGTTGCTGAGACTCCAGCAGAACCTATCAACGCTCCCTCCCAAGGACTGGATTGCCCTAGGTCTGGCATCGAAACCCCTGCTCCTTCCGAAAATTTGAAAGCTCCTTCAAACAACCTTACAAACGAATCAGTCGCACAAAGATTCCTAGATTCCAATTCTCAGGAAAGTAGCACCAACAATTCAAATCGTTCAACTGCTGATTCAGTTGAAAACTCTGATGGCAGCATTGGTTATAGTTCTGATTCAGTAAACCTTTCGGATTACTTTTTCTCCGCCAATAATTCAACTGTGAGTTTTTATGGAGTGGAAAGATTGGAATCCGAAGGAGAGGAAGACGATTCAGAAGTAAACATCCATGATGCGGTCTTCATCCTTTAAACTAAATGATGCAATAAAAGAAGACCCAAGCTTATGCCTGGGTCTTTTTTTATTAATACAACTATTAAGCTTTACTGGCCAACCTGGGGAACGGCCATGGGGAGCATCGCCGGACCTGCGCCATATGGAACAACCTGCACAGGAACCTGATAACCATTCTGCATATAAACAGGATAATAATTTGCAGGATTACCTTGAAGCAAATATGCGCCCTTTATCCCTGGCTTTGCAACCCCCATGGGAAGTTGATTTTCAATCTGAACCGGGCTTCCATCCATCGAATTAAATTTTGCACAACCTCCTTGCATGCAATTTCCCGGCATCGACATGATATCCCCATTATAATTTCCCACACAGACCGGGGTAAAAGCATTGTAAGGGCGAATACAAACACCACAACTATTGCATGGTTTACATGTAAAAAGCCCAAAAGTACCACCAGCCTGAGCAAATGGTGCTGAAACAAATGCAAGCAATGAAGCAATGATGAGCCTCTTCATGGTATTTCCCTTTCCTGGAAAAACAATGCAGCAAGGTATCCGAGGAACCATCCTCCTGATGAAATCAACCAAGCCTCCCGTACCATAAAATCCTACACCACAATTGGACGATTGCTTTAATTAGCCCAAAGAAAGAAAAACTTTAAATCATTTAACAGTCATTAATTTGGTTAAAAAAGGTTCAATCAAGCTGAACAAGCAAGACGGAAAAATCTTTGGTAAATTTTGTTTTATTTTTAAATTTGATTAAAGTTAAAGCTGGCTAAAAAACTGTGGGTTTTATGTCCACATCGAGACTTGTGAAAACACCTTTTCTCCAAGCTTCAACGGAAAGTGCAGCCATGGCCGCGTTATCGGTGCATAGGTTTCTCTCTGGAAGATAAAGTTCTCCGCCCGCCAAATTAATTTCAACAGACAATTTTTCCCTGAGTGACTTATTGGCCACAACTCCCCCCCCCACGGCAAGTCTTTTTAAACCCGTCTTTTTTAATGCCGCAATCGCCTTGGCAACCAGAACATCAACCACCGCTTTTTGGAAGGATGCGGCAATGTCAGCCTTTATCAATTCAATATCCAGATCCAATAATCTTGGTTGTCCGGGTGGAGCAATCGTATAAAGAACAGCCGTTTTTAAACCACTAAAACTAAAATCGAGCCGATCCTCATAAAAAAAGGATTTGGGGTACTGATATGCGTTGGAGTTTCCTGTGAGAGCGATTTTTTCCACTGCGGGACCGCCAGGAAAACCCAAGCCAAGCAAAGCCGCCACTTTGTCAAAGGCCTCACCTGCCGCATCATCGATTGTACCCCCAAGGCGTTTCATATCCATGGCGGTCTTACATTCAAACAAAATACTATGGCCACCACTCACAACCATGCCAACACAGGGAAAAATATCCTTATTCGCCGACATTCTGCAGGCATATATGTGTGAATGGACATGATTTACCGCGATCAAGGGAACCCCAAGGCCAAGGGCGATCATCTTGGCGGCACTTAAGCCAACCAGTAAAGCACCAGCAAGGCCGGGGCCATTATGAACAGCAACAGCATTAATCTCAGATATATGCATTTTTGCATCATGCAATGACTGTAGAATCGACTTGTTCAAAAGTTCCATATGGGCACGGGCTGCGACTTCAGGCACAACCCCGCCGAATCGTTCATGCCATTTGAATTGCGATGCAACCACACTCGAAAGCACTTCGAGTTCGGAGTTGAATATTGCTACCGAGGTTTCGTCACAGGAGGTTTCGATTGCAATGATGTTGGCCTTTTTCACTGGAGGAACAGCTTTCAAAAAAGGCTATTTGGATAAATTTAAAAGAGAGAAAGGTTCCTGCCAGCGAGAGGATTGTCTGAAAAATTCAATCGGGTTTTCAAAGACAACTTTTCTTATGGCCGATTCCGGGTGCCCGCGCCTTCGCATTTCAAGTACTAATTCGGGCACGGCAAGTGGATCTGATTTACCCCAATCACCTGCACTGTTAGCCATGATTCGATCAGTCCCAACCATCTCAATGATGTCAACGGCACGGGCGGGGGTGCACTTGGTTGTTGGATATAGTGTCATGCCGCACCAAAAACCATTATCCAAGGCCAGACGCACGGTATGCTCCTCGACATGGTCAACACAAACCCTGTGAGGTTTAACCCTGGAGTCATTTTTAAGCATATCCACAATCATGCGGGTGCCTTTGTATTTATCCTCCAAATGAGGTGTATGAATAAGAATAAGTTCATTTGTCTTTGCAGCGAGATCCATATGTTCCTGAAAAATAATGGCTTCGTTTCTGGTATTCTTATTCAGGCCTATTTCCCCAATGCCCAGAACATTAGGCCTTTGCAAAAACTCCGGTATCATCGCGATAACATCGCGTGAAAGGGAAACATTCTCCGCCTCCTTGGCGTTGATACAAAGCCATGAAAAATGCTTGATGCCAAATTGCGCGGCTCTCTTGGGTTCCACTTCGACAAGATGGCGGAAATAATCCCTGAATCCCTCAACGGATCCACGATCAAATCCGGCCCAAAAAGCCGGCTCACTTACGGCAACACAACCGCATTGCGCCATGCGATGGTAATCATCTGTCACGCGCGAAATCATATGTATATGTGGATCTATGTACTGCATTTCAACCTCATTGTAATTTAATAGCGTGGAGCTGGAATTTCCCAGTTTGTATCATAAGGCAGTGAGAATAATTTTTGAATCTGCTCCGCCTTTGATGGAGAATCTCCCTGGAGGATTTTCAATGCTTCCAAAATCCTCGCTGTCCGGGCATCCTTCCTGACAACATCCATGGAGTCCCCCCTGCTCATTCGATCAAGGATTGCAGCGATGTCCAACAATTTGCAACGAGCCTCCAAAAAATTTTGTTCCAACACCTTTGGCGCAGAAACCGCTTGGATTTTTGGGTGCATGCATTTTTCTCCTAGTCTTTGGCCTGGTACTTTTTCATGACTTCAAGAGGCACCAACGAATTCAAACTCCCCGATCGAAACCCATCCATGTCCATGGTGATATATCGAAAACCCAACTCATGGAAATATTTTGTGAGATTGTCGCGTACATCCGGGTCGGCAATCTTGACAATATCCTCAGGAAGAAGTTCTATTCGAACCAACTCATCATGATGTAATCGAACCCTGCAATCAAATAATCCCAATGATTTCAGATAAATTTCCGCTTTCTCTATCCTGGCAGTACGCTCCGGAGTAACTGCAACCCCAGGAGCAATCCTGCTGGAAAGGCATGGTGAGGCAGGTTTATCCCATACTTCCAAGCCCCAGTGTTTGGCTAATTCACGCACCTCTTTTTTGCCTAACCCCGCCTCCTGCAGGGGATGCCTTATTCCTCTTTCCTTGGCGGCTTGCAAACCGGGCCTGTAGTCTCCAAGGTCATCCAAATTGGCCCCGCTGCATATGGTTTTGGATTCTAGGTCAGAAAGCTTCCTGAATATGGTCTCGTATAATTCACTTTTACAAAAATAACATCGATCACCAGCATTTTTCCTGTAATCAGGATTATCAAACTCCGATGTCAAAACAATCTCATGCCTTAAACCAATTGATTTTGCCAGGTTTTTTGCAGCCTGAATATCTTGGCGGGGAACACTTGGACTATCGGCAGTTATTGCAATGGCTTTTTCACCAAGAGCTATTAAAGCAGCCTTGGCAACCACCGCACTGTCAACTCCGCCGCTGAGCGCGACAACTGCCCCATCCATATTTTTAAGTATGTTGGTTAGTTTTAAAGCATTTGAAACAACCATGGTTTGCAAAATAAACACCCCAATTCTTTATGTAGGTATTATTTTAATGAGGTTGGAAGGAAGGGAAAGGGAATTAGCGTGATTGATTACCAGTTCAACAAAATAAATATGCTGAAATGTCACAGGAGTTTTGTCAAATCCTGCCAAACAGACAGACGAGCTTTAGATACTTTGCAAAGTTGGCAGGAAAAGCCACTTGCCAAAAGCCACCAACAAAACATAAGTGTATGGTATTTAACAAGATGCACTCAAAACCAAAAAGAGGCACGGAAGTTGCTATTAAAGGGTCTCTTATTCATTTTGATTGGAGCGGTGTTTTTTAAGGAGTAGTTTCATGAAGATTCAGCCACTTGGAGATCGTCTTGTAATTAAACGAGTTGAAGCCAGCGACAAGAGCAAGGGCGGAATTATATTACCTGATAGCGCCAAACAAAAGCCTCAACGAGGCAAAGTTGAAGCTGTTGGCCCAGGAAGATTACTTGGTGATGGAAAAAGGCAACCTCTTCAAGTCAAAATTGGTGACATGGTTCTTTTCACCAATTGGGCCGGTGACGAATTCAAGGAAACTCATGGCGAAAACATCCTTCTCCTCCGGGAAAGCGATGTTCTTGCAATCGTTGATTAATAATCCAGGTATTTCCAACATTGAAATTTAAACATTAATTCTTTTTAAAAGGTAAATAAAAGGGGATAACAGATGTCAGCTAAGCAAATCGCATTTGATCAGGAAGCCCGAGAAGCATTACGCCGTGGGATTCACAAACTTGCCAAGGCAGTCAAGGTTACCCTTGGTCCCAAGGGTCGCAATGTGATCATCCAGAAAAGCTTTGGCTCACCCTTGGTGACCAAGGACGGCGTGACAGTTGCCAAGGAAATCGATCTCGAAGATAAGTATGAAAACATGGGCGCTCGCATGGTGCGGGAAGTTGCCAGCAAAACCAGCGATGTTGCGGGCGATGGAACCACCACCGCGACTGTTATGGCTGAAGCAATATTCAATGAAGGCCTTAAGGCTGTGGTTGCAGGTGTCAACCCTGTGATGATGAAGCGTGGTATTGAAAAAGCCGTCGAGGAAATCATTGATCGTCTTAAGGAAAACAGCAAACCTGTCAAGCTTAAGAAAGACCTTCAAAATGTGGCGACTGTCGCATCCAATGATGACACCGAGATCGGAACCATCATTGCTGAGGCATTTGAAAAAGTTGGCAAAGACGGTGTAATCACCGTGGAAGAAGGCAAGGCTCTTCAGACCTCCCATGAGTTTGTGGAGGGTATGCAGTTTGACCGCGGTTATCTTTCTCCTTATTTTGTCACTGACCAGCAAAAGATGGAATGTGAACTTGATGATCCTTACATTCTGATTTACGAGAAGAAGATCACCAGCAACAAGGACTTTGTTCCACTCCTCGAAAAAGTCCTCGGTAATAACAAGCCAATTCTGATCATTGCTGAAGAAGTTGAAGGTGAAGCACTCGCGACTTTGGTGATCAACAGGCTTCGTGGCACCTTCAAGTGCGCTGCTGTAAAAGCTCCAGGATATGGCGACCGCAGGAAGGCAATGCTTGAAGACATTGCA
>SYCV01000226.1 GCA_005786805.1 Planctomycetia bacterium
AGCTCAAGTTATGGCCGTGGCAGCTCTTAAGGAAGCACAAATGAAACTTCAAGCCGCCACCCCCATGGTTCCGGCGCTTCCAAAACAGATAGAGGCCATTCAAAAGGCGATGCCAGCCTCCCAGGCACTGGTTGCAACCACGACGACCAAAGTCCAGGATTTGGAGAAGCAAATTGGGGCAAAGGAAGCTTCCTTACAGCGTTATAAGAAGGCCCAACCCCTAGCCAATGCACCAAAATCTTAATATCTTTACAAGTACATGGATTGATTTTGAAATTTAATGTTTAATCTCGAGGCCTGACATGGCAGCTATTTCCCGAAAACTTCGTAAAACCCTTCAAAAACAAGATCAAAGAACCTCCAGAATTGAGAATGGGGAGAAGAAAAACAAGGAACGGGATCGTAAACATTTAAGGCTTAAAGCTGCTATTGGCAAGAATAAGCTTCCTTACACACCAACCATCATGAGTTGGTTAAGTCAGGCAATTGACAAACCATCCACTCAAATTGTTCAAGCAGATGTGGATGCCTTTCTTAAGTCCTAAGACATAACTTTATTCTAAAGACTAAAAGCAGGCGCTTTTGCAGCCTGCTTTTGGCTATTTATGGCTTGTTTTATGATCTTCGCAAAATAAATACTTCCAAGGTATGATCGGCACAAATCCGAATACTTTCAACCATCCCCACTCTTGGGCGGTTGCGGGCGAGGGGCAATTATTGCATAATCTTGGCATTCCCTCCGGCCCACGAATCACTTTTTCCTTGTATTTCTCTTCATGTTCTGTGATTTCAAATGCAGAAATGCCTCTAGAGGTAAGCTCTAGTTTGATAATTTCAAGAGCTTCAGGCTCCATGCCCGATTGAAACAAAGTCACCCTGTCAATGAGGGCCTTATTATCGGCTTTTTTGGCATAGATTCTTACTTTCTCAATGTCAAGCCGCATAATTTTAAAGCCTTAAAAAATTCGGGAACTAAATCTCATAGGTCTTCGACTAAATTAAAAGATAAAACGAAAACAATTTGAACTCAATGAACTTTGAAAACCAACAAAATTGTTAAGGTTTATTTTACCTGTAAACCATAGCTTTTTGACAATTTTTGTTGTTTAAATTTGGTGTAGTGGTAATAATAAATTATTGTGCATCCAAGGCTTATATGCACATTTAAACCTCAAGGACCTTTCCCATGGCACATAAAGAAAAAAAACCAAGATTCTCTTTCTGGCAACTGGTTGCAATTGGAGCCTTAACCTCAGGTTTGGTTCTGGGCACTGATTTTTCAACCGCTCAGGAAAAAGAAACCAAAAAGCAGGCTGCCGCCAAGGATGACAATGAAAAAGATACCAAGAAGCAGGCTGCTGCCAAGGACGACAAGGAAAAGGAGGCCCCTGCTGAGAAAGCCGTTCCTCTACCCCCATATCCAACTTTCCCGAAGCTGACAATTGTTGGCAAAACGCCCGAGGAAAAGCAAATCACCGAGCAGGTGGTGAAGTCGATCAATCAAAAGCTCGAATCATCGTGGAAAGAAAACAAAATTGTTCCCTCCGCTTTCATCGATGATTATGAATTCATTCGCAGGGTGAGCTTGGATGTTATTGGTAGAATTGCAAGCCCCGAGGAAATCGCCAAGTACATGAGGTACCCTCAGGCCAGCAGAAGGTCACAGGTTATCGAAGACCTTCTGGCCAGCGAGGATTATCCACGCCATTGGGCCAACCATTTCACGAACTGGTTTTTGACCCGTTCCGGTTTGTTCGGCAAAGGAAAATACCATGAAGAAATGGCCGTATGGCTTGAAGATCAATTTGCAAGCAACCGCGGCTATCATGAGATAACCAAGGAAGTAATCACCGCAACAGGCGAAAACACTGAAAATGCAGCTGTGAATTTCATTCTAGCCCATCTTGGTGAATCAGTTCCCCCTGCCAAGAGAAGCCAGGAAGGTCAGTTTGAGATGGTTCCGATCACCTCAAGAATCACCAGGTTGTTTCTTGGCATCCAGATGCAATGCGCACAATGCCATGATCACCCATTCAACAACTCCATCACCCAGAAACATTTCTGGGGTATTAACGCATTCCTTCGTCAGGTTGAAAGAACCGGTACTCCCCCTCCTGAGACTGGCAATCGAGCCATGACTTTGCCAAAGCTTGGCATCAAGGAAAACACAAGTGCCAACGCTGATGGCATTATCTTTTTCGAAAAACGAAATGGCGTTATTCTTCCAACCAAGCCGATATTCATGGAGGAAAAGAAACTTTCAGGTTCAACAGGCAGGCGTGACCAGTTGGCCGCCTTCATTATCGAGCATGAAAACTTCCCCAAATCCGCAGTTAATAGGATGTGGAGCGTTTTCTTCGGCAAAGGATTCACCACACCGATTGATGACTTTAACGAACAGAATGTGCCCACCAACCCTGAGCTTCTTCAGGAACTTTCCTCCAGCTTCAAAAACTACAACTATGACCTTAAAAAGCTTATCCGCTGGATATGCAACAGCAATGCCTACAACCTCACTTTCGTTGCTAACAAAACCAACGACAAGCCTGAGTCTGAAGGCCTTTTCAGCAGGATGCTGTTGAAATCCATGAGCCCTGAACAGCTTTTTGAATCTCTCATGGTTTCCACCAAGGCTGAAGCCGCCGAAAGCAAGGATGCCAAGAAAAACCTTCGTACCGTTTGGTTGAACAAGCTTGTAAGCAATTTTGGCGACGATGAAGGCAACGAAGTCAACTTCAATGGCACCGTGGTTCAGGCGCTTCTTATGATGAATGGCAAGGATATCAACGAGGCCATCAGTCGTAAAGATAAAGGCACGGTTTCGATGGCAATGGCCAAGAACAAAACCAATGTCAATGGGATCGTCAACGACTTATACCTTGCGACCCTTAACCGGCCTGCCAGGGCGACGGAAATAGCCAAAATCAATAACGGTCTTAAGATGAGAACCAAGGACAAAAACCCAATGGATCCCTATCAGGATCTTTTCTGGGCCCTCTTGAACAGTAATGAGTTTCTGCTCAACCATTAATCCTCCAAGGTTTGATGGCATTGCATTGCAAAATAAGGTCGGGAAAAAATTCCCGGCCTTATTTTTATTTCGCGGGAATTCATCTGCACAAACTTCTTCCTTTTCGCTACGATGCTGCCCATGGGAAAGACTCATTATTATCTCGGATTGGATGTGGGCGGTACCGCGATGAAGGCGGGAATAATCTCCGCGGATGGTTCTTTGGTGCATTGCCTGTCTGAACCCACAAACAAAAATGCGGGTCCAGCGGCGGGTCTGGCATTAATGGAACAAGTAATCAACCTTTGCATCAAAAAATCGGGAATTGATCCAGACTCCATCAAGGCATTTGGAACAGGTGTGCCTGGCATAATTGATTTAAAAAATGGCATCATCCTTGACGCAGTAAACCTAACCGACTGGAAAAATGTTCCTGTCCGTTCCCATTTGCAAAAGATTTTCAACAAACCTGTGGTATTCCTGAATGATGCCAACGCCGCCGCCATGGGAGAAGCTTGGCTTGGGGCGGGCAAAGGCGCCGAAAGCATGGCTTTTATCACCTTGGGAACAGGTATCGGTGGCGGTTTGGTTCATCAGGGAAAAATTATCGAAGGGAGGCACGGGTTGGCGGGGGAAATCGGCCATACCCGTATTGAAATGTCCAGGCCACGGCCTTGCTCCTGCGGACAGTTTGGTTGCTTGGAGGCATATGCCGGTGCGACTTCGGTTCTTAAACGCACCTATGAAGCGCTCGCGGAGGATTTCAATAAAATTTCAGACCTTCATGAACCTGCCGAGAAAAAAACCCTCTCATGCAAGGATGTATTCGACGCGGCGAGGAATGGTGACCCGATAGCGGATAGGCTTGTAGAGGAGACATCATCCGCATTGGCGATTGGCATCACCAACATCCTGCACTTTTTTGACCCTGAGAAAGTGGTGCTGGGAGGGGGGATGATCGCAGCCGGGGATGATTTCTTGAAACGCATTCGCTGGTTTGTCAAAGACCAATCTTTCAAGGAATGTGCTCAGGGTGAGGATATATGCTTCGCGACCTTGGGAAATGACGCGGGAATTTTGGGTGCTGCAATCGCCGCCCGTCAAATGTTTATCTCGACAAACTAATCCCTACTTTTCTGCCCCCTTCGACAAGCTCAGGGTCCAGTTTTTTCCGCAGGGCCCGGGTAATTCGGTCAGTGAGCCTGTCGAACTGCCCATTAAAAAACCTTGCTACAGTAAATGCTTTTTCCTCAACTCATTTCCTGCTGACCCGACCCTTCGACAAGCTCAGGGTCCGGTTTTTTCCGCAGGGGCCGGGGTGCGAGTAATTCGGTCAGTGAGCCTGTCGAACTGGCCATTATTTTTAGTCCGGGGGCGGGTAATTCGGTCAGTGAGCCTGTCGAACTGCCAATTAAAAAACCTTGCTACAGTAAATGCTTTTGCTTCAACTCATTTCCTACTGAACCGACCCTTCGACAAGCTCAGGGTCCGGTTTTTTTCCGCAGGGCCCGGGTAATTCGGTCAGTGAGCCTGTCGAACTGGCCATTATTTTTTTGTCCGGGGGCGGGTAATTCGGTCAGTGAGCCTGTCGAACTGGCCATTAAAACACCTTGCTACAATTAATG
>SYCV01000227.1 GCA_005786805.1 Planctomycetia bacterium
AGAATAGGCCGTGAAGTTGCGCGCAGGGCAGCAAACGGACTAGACATGAAAGTTGTGGGATACGACCCCGTGCTGGCCCCAACCGCCGCCACCCAGCTTGGCATTGAAACATTCGCATCGGTTGACGAGATCCTGCCCAGGTGTGATTTCATCACCGTGCACACGCCGCTTACCGAGCAAACCAAGGATATGATCGGGGCAAAGCAGATCGCGCTTTTACCCAAGGGTGCCCGGGTGATCAACTGCGCGCGCGGTGGCATCATCAACGAGCAGGCTGTGATCGATGGCATAAATTCAGGCCATCTTGCAGGCGCGGCATTCGATGTGTTTGTCGAGGAACCCATCACCGCCAGTCATGCGTTTTTAAAGATGCCCAATGTAGTTATAAGCCCGCACCTTGGGGCCGCGACAGCGGAAGCCCAGTTGCTGGTCGCCAAGGAATCCGCCCAATTGCTGGTCGACTTCCTATGCAAGGGCATGGTCCGTTTCGCGGTGAACATGGGAGCGATGGATCGCGCGGAGATGGAAGAGATGCGTCCCTTTGTGGACCTGGCTCATCGACTTGGACTCATGGCGGCACAGCTCAACAAGGGTTCGATCCAAAGGGCGGAAATCCATTATCGGGGCGATATCGCGAAACGATCCACACGGTTGGTAACCAGCGCCTTTGCCGCAGGCCTTTTGGAACGGGGCATGGAGCAGCAGGTGAACATTGTCAATGCCCGAATGCTCGCAAGCGAGCGTGGCGTGGATGTTGTCGAACAGTCAACCATGGAGAAAGGCGACTTCAGTTCGCTCATTAAGGTTTCAATCCAAAGCGACAAGGAAACCATCACCCTTGGAGGAACACTTTTCGGCAACCAATACCTGCGCCTGGTGCAGTTTGGTTCACACCGATTGGATGCCCACATGGATGGGGTACTGTTGGTGTTCACGCACAAGGATGTTCCCGGGTTGATAGGCCCTATAGGCACAATATGCGGCAAGAATGGCGTGAATATCGCCCAGATGAATGTTGGCAGGCAGAATCAGGGTGGGGAAGCCATTGCTGTTCTCAACCTTGATGCCCGCCCACCAGAAGCCGTGCTCAAGGAGGTCTCTAGTCATCCGCAGATTCGTGCGGTCACCGTGCTTGATCTTCCTCCCGCAGGCCAGCTACCAACTTGGTTCGCGTAATACAGTTTCCCCTTGCCTTCGCCTCATTTTCCATGGTCAACTAGTCTTGTTACACCCAATACTGGTTGACCCTTGGATTTGTCATGAATTCACTTTTTTGCCTGATTGCATTATTACCCTTCCAGATTGATTCTGACTGGCCCCAATGGCGCGGACCCACCCGGGATGGCACCTGGCATGAACCCCGCTTTCCCGCCCATCTACCCAAGGATCCGCCGCCTTTATGGAAACTACCGCTCGGTGGCGGTTATGGCGGAATTGCCGTCGCCAGCAATAAACTGTTTGTGATGGATCGCTTCAAGGAGACCAAAGAAAACGAAGCAGAGGAACTTGAGCGCATCCATTGCCTCGAACCCCTCACCGGAAAATCCCTCTGGATGCATTCCTACAAGGCGCCCTACAAGAAACTTGATTATGGCAACGGACCTCGCACCACCCCCACCATCCACCAAGGCAAGGTCTACACCTTCGGGGCCATTGGTGATATCCACTGCCTCGACATGGTCACTGGAAAAGTATTATGGCATCGCAACGCGGTCACGGACTTCAATGCAAAGTATCCAACCTGGGGATATTCATCCTCCCCGTTGATAGATGAAAACCGGGTCTTGCTGCAAATCGGAGGCAAGCCCGATGCCTGCTTCATCGCCCTGGACAAGGACACGGGGAAGGAGATTTGGCGCTCGGGCAATGACAGGCCAGGTTATGCCTCCGCCCAAATTTTCACTGTGAACAACCAGAAGCAAATCGTCTGGTGGAGCGCCCAGAATGCCTGCGGGCTCGACCCAAAGACTGGTTCCATCCTTTGGAAATCTCCCGTTGGCATGGACTATGATGTCGCGATTGCGGACCTGGTTTTTCATGATGGGATTTTTCTCGCCTCGGATTATTGGACAGGCACCAAGGCGCTTGAACTCTCCCCTGCCGGGCCAAAAGTGGCATGGGAGGGGAAACAACTCAGCATGCTAATGTGTTCCCCTTTGGCCAGGGATGGATATTATTACGCGCTTGACCGATTTCGGGGCATCAAGTGTGTCGAGGCGAAATCCGGAAAAATAATGTGGGAGAACGATTCCGTGACGCCCCGGGGAACCAACCCACAGGCAAGCTTGGTTTGGGTGGGAAAGAAGGCTCTTATCTTCAATGAAAAAGGGGAACTCATACTCGCGGATCTTTCCCCCAGGGAATTCAAGCTGATAGATAAAATCAGCGTTTGTGGATTCACCTGGGCTCATCCCGCATTTGCAATGGGATGTGTCTTTGCCCGCACCGACAAGGAAATCGTCGCGGTGCAACTTTTCAAACCTTGATTCAAAAAAACACCCCCGATGAGAAATTCCCACCGGGGGCCATGAATCAAAAGATAAGATTACTTGTTGGATTCCTCAAGATCTTTTTCTATCCTTGCAAAATCAAATTTATCAGGCACGGGGTAGTCCATGTTCTCCCTGAGTTCCATGAGGGTTGGCCTCTTGGAGTTCACACCCTTGGATGGCACTTCCACCTTGCAGATCCAAACCAGGGAATTAAGAATCATCTTGCGGTTGTTGTCATTGCCCCAGTTCCAATGGGAATGCCCGCCGGTATAGCCAAAGCCCCTGCCCCCATCATTCCGTTCACAAGCCCATGCAAGCACCTGCTTTTCCTTGCGTTGGAGCACTGCCTCGCGAACAAAGGGGTTGTTACTGTGTGGGCCATCACCGCGGGAAAGTTTGCCATCCTTGTTCACCAATGTCTCAGATGGGGGCAATGCGCTGAGGATGGGGGTCACACCTTCCATCTTGGGCCTGAATCTCATGTGGTAATACCATTCATCATGGGTCTTGAATGGATCAACGCCCCTGGTGACGGGATGGTTCTTGGCAAGCTCAGATTCACCCAATCGCCAGTGCGGGTTAACAGACCAGTTGGTTTCAAAATACCCGCCGATCCACTCAAGAAACTTGTCCCCGCTCTTTCCCTTGGGCACTTCAACACCATAGTGAAACATGGCAAGCCCGACTCCCTTTTTGGCGAGGGCGTCAATCTTGTCAAGATGCGCGTTGTATGGGTGCCCGCCACCTCCATCGCTATAAATGCAAATACCATCGGCAGAATCAAGGATGGATTCATCCGCGGGCCAGCCATCCAAGACCACGACAGTTTCCAATCCGGGCACATTCTCATCCAGAGCCTTTTTCAATAGCATGCAACCGGCCTTGAAGGAATGCTGCCCATACCCATGGCTTTTCCTGCCCGCAATTAGCACCAGTTTTTTCTTTTTGGCATCTTGTGCAAAAGTAGGCGAAATACTCATGCTGGCCGCTATGCCAACCAGCAAAACAGAAACCATAATTCTCTTGATCATGATCACCTCAAAACTTGTTTGGTTTGTCAAATCCTGCTTTTAGAATAAGGGGATATCCATGCATTTGCCAGCATCTAACCCTCAAATTTATGATCGAAACAAGATTTTTTCAACAATTTCACCCATAGAATAAGGTATTCCTATTCATTGAAATAACTCTTTTGGTGTATCCTCAATCCAAACGGCATCATGATTCGTCTTATTGACAAGGCCGTTTATCCATCAGGAAAGAACCATCATGAACAAAAAAATCATCTCTTTGGCAGGAGCGGGACTTCTTTTGATTTTCGGGTTGCTCACCCTACCCGACTTCATGAAAGGAAATGCACGGGGAGCTGATGAATCCCCCGAGAAATTCCAGAAATTATTCAACCAAGGCAACTTCAAGGAAGCTTTCGAGGGCTTCAAAAAACTTGCATTGGCACCCAAGGCAGATGCCAGGCAAGCCGGCAACAACATGAACATGGCCATCCAATCCCTTCGTAACCTGGGGCGAAACAACGAGGTGGATGATTTCCGTGATTCCATCATCAGCATTCATGAGGGCGACTGGCGGTTCCTTCAGATGGCCGCTGATTCTTTCCTGGAATCCGAGCATTTTGGATTCTTGATTGCAGGCAAGTTCGAACGGGGCTATCACCGGGGTGGTGGCAGGCAGGTTAGCAGCTACTCACGCGACCGCGCAAGGGCCATGCAATTGCTTTACAAAGCCCTGGAACAGGTCCGCAAAGACAAAGATCTCAAGGCCGCATCATTATTTTATCTCGACTTCGCTGACATCATTTTGCGAGGTTCCTCCGGGCATGAATCCTGGCGCTTGCAGGTGCTCACCGATTTCTCCACGCTCCCCGAATATGATGACAGCCCTTACTGGCACCCGTACCATGGCGTGACCCCCGCGCCAGTTGATGAGACAGGCAAACCTGTTTTTTACAAAGTCCCCGAGTCTTTTGAGAAAGCTGCCAACGATGGGGAACGATGGAGGTCACTTCTCCAAGAGGCGGCAATTGCGGATCCTTCCCGAAAAAACATCTCCAAAATGCGATTGGCCCAATTCCTGTACCAGCAATTCGGAGTACACACTTTGGCTGGTTATTTCCCCGGGTTCATGGAAGACACCAACAAAGAAACAGGCACCTATGATCTCGCCAATCTGAAGGATGAGGAAACAATCGCTCGCATCGCATCCGGGATAAAAAGACTTACTCTTCCAGACGAATTCAACTACCTGAAGATATGGCATGAGGTTGCCTTGGATGGCAAAACCATCGAGAATGAAAACGCCGCTGACATGATTGCAATCGAGTACGAAAATCGCAGACAGTACCCCAAGGCGGCGGAGGCGTGGAAAAAGGCCATCGCCAAGTTTGGTGGCAAGGGAAATCACAACCGGTCCTACAAGCTCGAGCAAATTGTCGGGAACTGGGGTCGTTTCGAGCCGGCCCACGCGCAGGTTTCGGAAACCAAGGCCGACATTCAATTCCGTTTTCGTAACGCGAGGACCATCAGCCTCGAGGCTATTGAGATCAATGTGCCCAGGCTTCTTGCAGATGTGCGCAAGTATCTAAAGGATAATCCAGGCAGGCTGGAATATGAGAAAATAAACATCAATGACATAGGCCAGCGGATACTCAACAAGAACCAGGAGATCTACCTGGGGAAAAAAGTCGCCAACTGGGAACAAAAACTGGAACCAAGGCCAGCCCATAATGATGCCCGGGTTGGAATTGATCTTCCCAAACTTCCCGCGGGCGCGTACTTCCTCGTGGCCAAGCTCGAGGGGGGAAACACCAGCAGAATCGTGGTATGGCTTAACGACCTAGCGATCGTCAAAAAGAGCATCGATGGCAAGGGCTATTACTTTGTATGTGATTCAGTGACTGGCTTGCCTGAAGAATCCGCCAAGCTCGATTTCTTTGGCTGGAGGCAGGAACAAATAAAACCAAACCAGAATAATTTTAAAGTAGTCACCAAGGAGTTTTCAAAACAGGCGGACAAGGATGGACAGGTTTTTATCGATGGCAATGATGCCCCAAATTCCATGCAATGGCTTGTGCAGGCCTCGGGCCGTGAAAAAAGACAGGCGTTTCTCGGCTTCAGTGGCCTTTGGTATGCGAACTACCAAGACAATTACTTTCAACAGATTAAGGCCTTCGCGATCACCGACAGGCCGGTGTACCGACCCGGCCAGAAGGTTGAGTTCAAATTGTGGGCCGCCGAGGCTCGCTATGACCTTGAGGGACCCGCGCGATTTGCAGGTCAAAACCTAAAAGTCGTGATCAACAATCCCAAGGGGGAGAAAGTTTTTGAAAAAACCATGACTGCGGATGCCTTCGGTGGCGTGACCGGTAGTTTTGATATTTCCAAGGATGCCACCCTGGGTTCCTACTACCTTCACACCGCGAATCCCGGAAATAACGCGCATGGAGGAATCCAATTCCGGGTCGAGGAATACAAGAAGCCTGAATTCGAGGTGAAAGTAGAGGCTCCCACCACGCCGGTCATGCTGGGCGAAAAAATCCCCGTTACTGTCGTAGCAAAATATTATTTCGGAGCCCCAGTTTCCAAGGGTAAAGCCAAAATCAAGGTCACCAGGCAATCCAAATCCACAGACTGGCATCCCCTTGGTGTTTGGGATTGGTTTTATGGCCGTGGCTATTGGTGGTTCTCACCTGACTATTCCTTCTATGATGGATGGGAAAAATGGGGTTGTGGCAGACCTCACCCCTTCTGGTATCCAAGAGTGCAGGGACCAGGCGAGATTGTTCTCGAGCAAGAATCCCCAATCGGGCCTGATGGCACCGTCAAGCTCGAAATCGACACCGCGCTTGCAAAGCAATTTCATGGCAACCAGGACCATGAATTTTCCATCAGCGCGGAAGTCGTCGATGAATCCCGAAGGACAATCAACGGCTCAGGCAAAGTCATAGTGGCAAGAAAACCATTCAGGGTTTTCGCATGGCTAAACCGGGGCCATTTCCAAACTGGCGACACCATCGAGGCTTTTTTCCAATCCCAGACTCCGGATGGAAAACCAGTCTCCGGAGCGGGCGATGCTGTCATCTATAAAATTTCCTACGACAAAGCTGGCAAACCCACCGAGCAACCCGTGGACAAGGCAATGCTTCGCGCCGATGAACAGGGCAAGGCATCCTATAAATTCAAGCCGTTGGCTGCCGGGCAATACCGCGTTTCACTCACCCTTGCAGATGAGAAAGGCCACAAGGAGGAGGGCGGTTACCTGTTCAATGTCTATGGCAAGGACTTTGACGGCAAATCACTCAAGTTCAATGACCTTGAATTGATAATGGACAAGAAGGAATTCGCACCGGGTGACCGAGCAAAGCTCCTTATCAATGCCAACCAGAATAATGCCACCGTCTTGCTTTTCACAAAACCTGTCAACGGTCTCTCTAAAGCACCAAAGGTAATCCGAATGGATGGGAAAAATTCCCTTGAGGAAATCATCATCACCCAAGGCGACATGCCGAACACTTTTGTCGAGGTTCTCACCGTATCCAACGGAAAAGTTCACACTGAAATGAAGGAATTGGTGGTTCCCCCTGAAAAAAGAATCTTGAATGTCACCGTGGTTCCTGACAAAGCTGAATATAAACCGGGAGAAAAAGGAAAAATCAAGGTCAAGGTCACCGACCTCGATGGCAGGCCAGTCGCTGGTTCCATCGTGCTCACAGCCTATGACCGAAGCGTTGAGTATATTTCCGGCGGATCCAATGTGCCTGATATCAAGGAATATTTCTGGAAATGGCGCAGGCACCATCACCCCTCCCAGGAATCAACACTTGCCAAGTCAAGCTATAATCTTTTAAAGCTAAACGAGGTTGGAATGGGCGACCTCGGCGTATTTGGCAACCAGGGTGTTGATGAATTCAACCAGATGCAAATGCAGGGGCGCAGTGGCCTGAACAAGGCTCGATTTGCAAAAAGTGAAATGGCAGGTTTTGGAGGTGGAGGTGGAGGTGGTGGCGCGCCCATGGCCCTTGCCGCTAATATGGCGATGGATGGTGTTTCCGAGAGAAGATCCACTGCAGATCGAAAATCAATAGAGTCTGACAAAGCTGATGGTGGCCCGGGTGCTGTTGATGCGCCCCCAGGCCCTGACATGGTCCAACCGACTATCCGTAAAAATTTTGCCGACACCGCGTTATGGGTGGCCTCCATCGAGGCTGGCCCGGATGGTACCGCCACCGCTGATATCACCATGCCTGAAAATCTGACAGGCTGGAAAATGCGCGCCTGGTCCATATCTTCAGGCACCCGTGTTGGCGAAGGTGAGACCATAGTCACCACCAGGAAAGATCTTCTTGTTCGTCTTCAATCACCAAGGTTTTTCACCCAGAATGACGAGGTGATTCTAAGCGCGAATATCCACAACTATTTGAAGGATGCCAAGACTGTTGAGGTTTCGCTGGAACTGGATGGCAATGTTTTGAAAGCCCAATCACCCACTACCATAAAGGTTCCGATTTCCCCTAATGGAGAAAAACGAGTCGACTGGAAGGTCAAGGTTGTCAATGAGGGCAGGGCCATCGTCCGTGTCAAAGGTATCACCGATGTTGAATCCGATGCCATGGAAATGAGCTTCCCCGCGTATGTGCATGGCATGGCTCGGACTGAATCATTCTCCGGCGCCATTCGTCCCAACCAGGAATCCGCAAAGTTGACTTTCAATGTTCCTGAACAGCGCAGGGAGAATGATTCAAGGCTTGAAATCCGTTACTCACCAACGCTTGCAGGCGCGCTGGTTGACGCGCTTCCCTACCTTGCGGAATATCCCTACGGCTGCACCGAGCAAACCCTTAATCGCTTTGTTCCTACGGTGATAACAATGGACCTGCTACGGAAATTGGAAGTTGACCTTGCCGCGGTTCGTGAAAAACGAACCAATCTTAACGCGCAGGAAATAGGTGATCCCATGGCCCGCGCCAAGGGATGGAAACGCTTTCAACGAAACCCAGTATTCGACCCCGAGGAAGTTAAAACCATGACCCGGGAAGGGATCAAGGCATTGCAAAACATGCAGCTTTCCGATGGCGGATGGGGTTGGTTCTCCGGATTTGGTGAATACTCCCAACCACACACCACGGCGATTGTGGTGCATGGGTTGCAAATAGCGCGGGGACTTAAAGTCGAGCTTCCCGCCAACATGCTTGAGCGGGGTATCACCTGGTTGAAAAACTATCAGAATAAGCAGGTGGAATTGATCAAGAGGGCACCCGCCAAGACCCAGCCTTACAAGAACCATGCGGACGACCTCGACGCGCTGGTCTACATGGTCCTACTTGATGCAGATGTTGCAAACCCCGAGATGAATGAGTTTTTGTACCGTGACCGAACCCATGTCTCAGCGTACGCCAAGGCGGTTTTTGGCATCGCCCTTTTCAAACAAAAACAACAGGAAAAACTCGACATGATTCTCCGCAACCTGGAACAATTCCTGGTCCAGGATGACGAAAACCAGACAGCTTATCTCAAACTTCCACCTGAAAATCATTGGTGGAACTGGTATGGCAGCGACACCGAGGCAAACGCCTGGTACCTCAAGTTGCTGAGCAAGACCAACCCGAAGGGGGAAGTGCCCGCCAAGCTTGCGAAATACATCCTTAACAATCGCAAGCATGCGACCTATTGGAACAGCACGCGGGATACAGCATTCTGCATCGAGGCGCTGGCAGAATTTTTCACCGCCTCCGGCGAAGACAAACCCGATATGACTGTCGAAGTTTTACTGGATGGCAAAATGATCAAGGAAGTGAAAATCGGACCCAAGGATTTATTCACCTTTGAAAACACCGCCTTGGTTCTGGGGGATGGGGTGCTGACTGGAAATCACACCGTGGAACTTCGCAAGAAAGGGACAGGGCCACTTTACTTCAACGCCTATCTTACCGTGTTCACACTTGAGACACCGATCAAAAAAGCAGGCCTCGAAGTAAAGATCAACCGCAAATATTACCTCCTGAAAAAATCCGCGACAGAGGTGAAAGTACCAGGGGCAAGGGGTGAGGCCGTAAACCAACGGGGCGAAAAATATGAACGCATCGAGATTCAGGATCTTTCCTCGGTGAAGAGCGGCGACCTTGTCGAGATAGAAATGGAAATTCTCAGCAAAAATGATTACGAGTACATTTTGATAGAGGATATGAAAGCCGCGGGTTTTGAACCACTGGAACTTCGCAGCGGTTATGGCAGCAATGACATGCGCGCCTACATGGAACTCCGCGATGAACGGGTCTGTTTCTTTGTAAGGCAGCTAGCAAGGGGCAATCACAGCCTTCGTTACAGGATGCGGGCTGAAATACCAGGATTGTTTCATGCCCTTCCTGCGAAAATCAATGGAATGTATGCCCCGGAACTCGTTGGGAACTCCGATGAAATCCGGGTCAATATCGAGGACGCTCCCCTGCAACAGGCACCTTAAAATCCCTGAACCTTCAAACCGGGTTTACTTGGATGCACTAAAATAAATTCCATCCCACCCGGGTTGAGGGGGAAATTCGATAAAAATCCTGCAGCGCTCGATGTAAAACAAGGATATATGATCATCTTTTCTGATTTCCAGGATTTGTTGATAACAGCTAATCGCCTGCTCAAACCTCTGCGCAAGGTAATGACCAAATCCCAACTCGCTTAGTTCAATCACCCTTAAAAGTTCAGGGGTCGCATTTTCACCCAGCCCAAGCACCTCATGAATCATTGTCGCGTTAATCTTGCCCTTCACCGCCACCTTGTCCACAGGGCGGGTTAATATTTCCGCCTTTACATACTCATTTGTCTTTTCAGAAATCAATATGAGTGTCTTGTAATTCTTGTTTGTTCCCTCAAGGCGGCTTGCGAGGTTCACCGTGTCACCCACCGCCGTGTAATTCAACCGGTCCTCACTTCCTATGTTTCCCACCAGCGCCATCCCAGTGCTTATTCCTATCCTCATCCTCAACTCAGGCAGACCCTCCATTCGGTTCCTTTCATTGAACCTCAGCATCTCCTCCTGGCAACGCAACGCCACCTTGCATGCCTTCACCGAATGTCCCTCGCAATCCTCGG
>SYCV01000228.1 GCA_005786805.1 Planctomycetia bacterium
AATAATATCCCCCTTTTCGAGATGCGGTAGAACTTGCTCAATGAAATCATCAACTGCCTGCCCTGCTTTGACGAGCATCATGACTCTTCTTGGTTTTTTTAAGTGCTTGCACATTTCTTCAATGCTATGGGCGCCAATGACTTTTGTACCTTTGGCTTCCTTTGCAAGGAATTCATCAACTTTCGAGGTCGTTCGATTGTAGGCAACCACGGTATAACCATGATCATTCATGTTAAGAATTAAATTCTGGCCCATTACGGCCAACCCAATCAATGCAATGTCGCCTTTTGGTTCAGTGACGCTCATGGTTTTGTTTCCATTAAAAAATCTGATAAATGTCAATTGATATTTGTTGGCATACAAAAAGATTGCCATCCTTCAATGACCCATAAATGATAATCTAGGGGTAATTTGCCCGTTTGGCTAGCAAAACCTTGGATTTGGAAAGAAGAAGTTTTTGCTGGCAAGTGTGTCACATGATGAAATAATCGTTGGTGTGATTTTGTTGTAATCAGTCAGTGGGGTTTGAAATGGCAAATGAACTTTTTCCTATGGTTTCCCCAAAACATGATCCGGCGCCAATTTTTGAATTGTTCAGGGGAAATTATGCTACAGAGTTATTAACCGTTGCGGTTGTGCATTTGAATGTTTTTGAAGAGATCGGCCTTGGTTCAGTTGAATCCGAAATTTTAAGAGGCAAATTAGGACTTGAAAAAAGGGCTTGGATTGTCCTTGTCACAGGATTGAAGTCATTTGGATTATTGTTTGAAAAACAAGGGGTCCTTTCTCTTTCTGAAATCGCAAAATCCACCCTATTAAAAAATGCCCGGCACAGCATTGCGGCTTATATCGGTCTTTCGGGTGATTCCCCTGGTGTCATCGGTATGCTTGATCGTTTAAAAGCTTCCACTCCTGTTCATGCGGATAAACCTGATGTCGGCGCAGCGTTTATATTCCGTGAAGGGTTGGAATCCGCGATGGACAAGACTGAAAGTGCAAGAAATCTTACCTTGTCGCTTTCCGGGCGGGCGATGAATGTCGCACCAGTCCTTGCCGAAAAACTCCCGTTGGATGATAGAAAAGTGATTCTTGATGTTGGGGCTGGCAGCGGGTTATATTCAATCGCTTTCCTCGAAAAAAATAAAAATTTAAAAGCCATACTGTGGGATGGAACTGAAGTTCTAAAGGTTGCCGACCAGTTTGTAAATCAGGCTGGCCTAAAATCCCGAGTGACAAATCTGGCGGGAGATATGTTTTCAGACCCGACCCCTATGGGAATTGATGTCGTATTGCTTTCAAATATTCTTCATGATTGGGATGAGCCAGAATGCGTAAAACTAGTTAACAAGCTAGTGACAGCACTGCCGAAGGGCGGTTTGTTGTTGGTGCACGATGTTTTTCTTAATGATGATATGGATGGCCCGTTGGAGATTGCACTTTATTCCGCAGCACTTTTCTCGCTGACCGAAGGTCGAGCGTACAGTAAAAAAGAATATCAAACATGGTTAAACAAAGCTGGGATGACCTTTTTAAAAGTCATCCCAACTTTGGCTCATTGTGGTGTTATGGTTTTTTCTAAATGAGTTGCCCAGAATCATACGCCCATGACATTGTAGCCACAATCCACATAAAGAACCTGCCCTGTGATCGCAGAAGCCAGAGGACTGCATAAAAACGCAGTGGCATTTCCAACTTCATCAGCCTCTATGGCCCGTGGCAAGGGAGACCTGCTTGAGGCGTGATCAATCATCTGGCCTATGTCGCCTATTGCCCTAGCGGCTCTTGATGCGTATGGACCAGCGGAAATGATATTAACTCGCACACCTTTGGGGCCTAAGTTGCTGGCAAGTTGTTTAGCGTCAATTTGTAATGCGGATTTGGCGGTAGACATACCCCCTCCATAGTGAGGGACAACCCTTTCACCACCAATATAAGAGAGACCAACCACGCTTGCGCCACCCTCCCTGTTTTCCATCAAGGGAAGTGCCGCCCTGCTTAATGCGGTAAGGGAATAGGCGCTGACGCTAAGTGCGGTCAAATAAGCAGCCCGTGATGTGCTGATTGCGGGATTTTTTATTTCCGGGCTGAATGCGACAGCATGAAGAAGAATATCCACTCCTTTGACATGTTGTGATAGCTGATCAATCATGCCTTTGATGGAAAAATCACCATGTTTGGAAAAACGTTTGTCACCTTTTGTTTTTTCATCAACATCGTCCATGGTGTCAAAACCAACATCGCATGGAATGATTTTTTCGACTTTAAGTGAACCTTGTCCGAATGGGAGTATGCGACTTTCAGCGTCGGTGTCGCGTTCCATGATGCTTTCAACAATACCAACAAGCCTAGGGTGAACCGCGAGAAAAAGCGAAGCACCCGCAGCTTGAAGCGTTTTTGCAATATGCCATGCAAACCCAACATTATCACCAACGCCTGTAACCAACGCCACTTTGCCTTTTAAATCAATGGGAATCATGAAAGCTCCTGCGTTTTCGAACGAAGCAAAAATAAGCGAAAGCAATCTGGAATTTACCGTTTAAAGGTTGAACCAGCCTGGTGAATTCTATTGCCAGAATCAATCACCCCAGAAGTAAGCTGGATAAGGGCCTGATCAGCTTCCATGCGAACCCTGGGGTCCAGATCTGATTTCTTTTCACTGATTACTTCCAACACTTCTATACTATTGATTTTCATGCGACTAAGCGAGCGTATACATGCCGCACGAACCAAAGGTGCCGGATCCTCTTTTAATGCTGTTGCCAAAGCTTGGGCAGCCTGATTCATATTTGGCCCGCGTATTTTAGATAGTTGATCGGCGGCGTTTTCCCTTTGTGAGGGCTGGTTGGCATTTTTAAGAACCGCAATATTTTCAACTAAAATCGTGTCAACTTGTGCGATATTTTGTTGGCCCGGAATAACAACTATTGTGCCTAGGGGTGTTTGGTCTAATGGGGCGTATTGTTGGATCGTATTTTGATTCGCATATGTGTTGACACCTTGGTTTTGAATGCCATTTATATTTGCCAAGGGTTGATTGAATGCGTTTTGCATGGCAATGGTAGTTTCAATATCAGAAGGAATTGGCCTTTGATTTGGAACGGGAGTGAAAGCGTTTGACATGCCTTGGGTTGGATATGCAGGCACCTGTGCCCTCATTGAGGGTATGGATGGATAAAGTTGTGGTGCTTGGGGTGGGGCGTACATTGAGGCTGTTGGAGCTGGCCCTGTGGGTTGCCCATTGTTTAAATATTGGACAATCCTCACCGGTTCAGCCCCAGCGGCAATGACGGAACCATTCCCAGGAGGAATATTATCAGTAGTGGGCTTCTCAGAAGGGCGTCTTGCAAATATTCCGTAAACTCTGCCCATGGTTCTTTCAGCAAAGTCATTGGTTTTTGAAGTTTCTGAAGAGTTGACCTTTAAAATATTTGCTCTTGGTTGTCTGGGTTCCTTGATAATCAATATTGGATTTGAGGTTTCCAGGGTTTTCTCGGTGGCCTTATTTGTTGTTTTTGGAAAAGTTTTATTTTTTACCACTGGAGTGGTTTTAGATGTTATTTCCGTCGGTGCTTTTGCTAGTTCTTTTGGGGGAATGCGTGGGTTGGAATTTTCAGCAAGTTCAGCGGTGGTCTTGGTGGGATTTGCTTTTGATACAATCGCGTTTATTTCTTTATTGGCAGTATCATTTCCTACTGCTTTTACTGCTTTTTTCGCGATTTTCTCCTCCAGTTTTGGATTCATAAAATCGACACTTTTTAGTGGATCAGGTTTTGTCTTGTCCGCATGGGGAAGTTCCACATCGATTGGCTGGTTTTTAGTCGTGATATTTTTGTCTTGGGTGTTTTCAATCCGGCCCCATGATTTTCGCCAATCCAGTGCCTTTGGTTGTTCAAGCGGTGGTGATTGATTCGAAATACTAGTTGTATTATTTTCTGTTTTGATATTATCAGATGCTATTTTTGGAGATATTGGTTTTGGTTCAATATTTTTTTCCTTTGGTGTTGAAAGTGCTGGTGCGTTTTTTTGAATTTCTTTTACAGATATGACTTTTTCAGGTCCGGAATTGGTTGTCACAAGGACTTTTTCTTCTTTTAAAATTACTATTTTGTCACTGTTGGGATTAACCTTCTGGAAAGTTATCAATTTTTTGTTTTTCTCTGGTACGACCACAACTTTGTCTGCCCCTGGTTCTGGTATGGTGATAAATTCAGTGGCAGATTTTTTTTCAGTTGATTGTTCAACCTCTTTTTTAATAGTGGCGGTTTCGATTTTTAACGGTTTGTTATTCTTTTGTATGGCTGTTTGTGTGGGGGTAACTGAAGAACTATTTACCGCAGTTCTTGCTTCCACCACTTTTGATTCCTTGGGAGTGATGGGAGTTTTTGTAAGCCCTTGATCTGGCGGTATTGGTGAACCTGCCGGCGGCACATCGTTATTTACCCAATGGTAATTTGTGGTTGTGTTTTTTTCCTTTGAATTTGCCGCATTCTGCACAATGGTGATTTTTTTTCCTGAATCCAATGCTTCCACCAGGAAGCATTGTTCGCCATTTTTACTGGTCCATGCCAATATTAACTTGCATTTTATTGGTGATTTCCCATGCTCACTTAAGGTTAATAATTTTTCTTTGGGCTTTTGCACTTCGGTTACAGAATTTGTTTCTGAAAAGCCCAAACCTATTGTTGTTCCAGAAAGTGCCAAAAACAGGGAACTAAGCCATAATTTTCGTAGCATGATCAAATCCCCCAGCATAGCGATTAAACTATGCCAAAAATGTTAGGTATTCTGTTGTATTTATCGGTAATGCTTAGAATTAGCTTGAAAGGGAATTTAACGAAAATTCTTAATAATCATGCGGGATGGTAAAATAGAAAAGGCCTGGTGCTTTAAGCATCAGGCCTTTTGGAAGTTTGGGAAATGTAATTACTTAGCCCCACCCATTTCGCGGCGATATAAAGGCAAGTGTCTGTAGTAGACTTCCATAGTCAACATTGCCATGGAGGTTGACATAAGTCTACCACCCGCATCTGTATGCGCACCTATTGGGTCCCAACTACCAGCCAACATGACTTTTTTAGGATCAGTAGCAGGGATTTGTTTGCCAATTAGGATATCTCTCACACCATTTTTACGCTGGCCGTTAACTTCTGGCCCTAAATTCCAGAAGTCCCATGCTTCGCCACCCATGTGATGCATAACCTGTGTGGCATAATAGATTTGGTAAAGGTTGTAATTAGCAGGGCTTACAGCGGGATGGACTTTTTTCATAATCTCAACACCTTTTAAAAGCCCAGGGTTTCTTGGGTTAACACCCATGTATTGCCTGCAAAGCATACCAATAGCAGTCATAGCAGGAGAAGCACCGGGGTCGGTGTATCCATAACCACCCGATTTTGGATCATGAACAGCATCAAGGTATTTTTCAACCATCTTATAACGCTCGGTCGGAACTTTAAGCCCAGCCATTTGGCCACTCTTTAAAGCCATTGTACACCAACCAGTAACAGAAGTATCACCGGGTTGTTTTGGGCCGTATCTCCAACCACCACCATCATGCTGCGCATAAATCAAATAATCCAAGGCTTTTTGAGCTGATATTTTGATCAGGGGATCTGAGGTCATCCCATAGGCTTCACACATGGCAATTGTTGCCAGGGGATGTGAATAAAGGCCCCCTCCATAATTTCCATCTTTGCCTTGTTTCTTAATAAGGAAGTTAACACCACCCATCACAGTTTTGCTGTAGTCTTCTTGGGATTTTTTGCCTGAAGGCTTATGGGTTATACCAGCGGCAAGGAACGGTAATAAACCAAAACCAGTGCCTGCTATATCATTGCTCTGTGCCTTGTCAGTGTTTCGGTATTTGATCAGTTTGGAGGCAGGGTTTCCGATAGGGTGAGATCGATAGTAATCACCATATTTATCAAGTGACCAGTGGCCATCATCAGCCTGATGAAGGGCAAAAAATCTTAAACCACGGGCAACGGCTGCTTCAGAAGCAGCATTACCGCCTCCCTCAGTCAAAAGTTTTTCACGTGTTGCACCGCTGCGACCTGCGATACCACCAGGCGCATATATTCCACCCATACCACCCAATGAGCCAACATTACTACCCAATCCAGAGACATCCAAGGAAGGAGCAGCACCAGTGCCACCACCAAAACCTGGAGGCGGAGGAACGTTGGAAGCTACAGTTTCGGGAGAATTTGGAATTCCAACCGATTGTGATGGGTCTTCGGGTCCGGGAACACTCATTTCATCTTTGCGGTCAACATTATATTGGGTTGGTACCTCGATATCATTCCCGATATCGGTCACCGTTAAATCAGGTTCTGGTTCAGACTCCTCAACTTTTGTCGGTTCATCAAGCTTTGCAGCTTGAACTGGAGCGTTTTCAAAAGGAATTAACATGATCAACAGGATCAATAGACCATGCATTGCTGCACTCACAACACCGGCACCAAGTGCCCATGCAATATTTGCATAACCACCGTTGTCTTGAAGTGTTTCAGATAGTTCGACCCGTCCGGCTTCGTGTCCAATACCAGCAAAAACCGCTAGCCCCATTGCTGGTTTAGGAGCACTTACAGCAGGCTTAGCCCCCTCTAGGAGAATTGAAGAAACTTCTATACCCCTGTCACGGGCGATCATTTCAGCATTTTTTTCATTTTGGGCTACAATTTTGGATTCAATAGGCTTGCCTGTTGCCTTTATTGTGCCTTTAACAATGTAGTTCTGGGACATTTCTTAAACTCCTAGACTAATAATCATCTAATTATTATCTCATGATTAAGTTAGAAAATCAATTAAATCCTGTAATTGGGAAATCTTGAGTTTTTAGCATTAGATTCACTTTCTAATATTTTAGACGATGCTAAACCATTTTGGTTCCCAATATTTGGATCGTAATCCTTGAAAATAGGATCAATTTCGATTTTTCTGTTTCGCAAACGGGTTGAGATTTTCTGGTCTCCCCTTAGAAACCAAATTACCAGACCTACAACGACTGATATCACTATCGCAAGGAATCCAACAAATAAGGGGAGCAATCCTTTGGCCCAAGAGGTGGTTTCTTCAGGAGTTATCAGGGATCCCCTTGTGACTTTCAAGGTTTTGCCAATGACCAAGGGAGTATCTTTCCATGGGTTTTGGCTCTCCGTATTCGCGGTCTTGTACCGGTACTTTTTGAAAAAGTAGCCTTGGAATTCGATTAGAAAATCATCTTTTTCAAATGGTTGGATGTTGTCTGGAAGTTGTGTCATCAGGATGCAAACCGGATTGGGGCCGTATATGTCTTGAAAAACCCAGCCTTCATAAAGCTCACTTACTCCCAGGTTGATTAAAGCTGATGGAGGTGTAATTTTTCTAAGACGCCTTAGTCTGCCCTTTATTTCCACAACTTCGCCACGATTTGTTTTTGGCTTGGTCATCAGATCTGAAAAAGTTAAGTCTTTTCTTGCAGATTGGGCGAAAGCCTCTTCAGAAGTCTGGTAAGCCATAAGTACAAATTGAAAATATGCGGATGCTTCCAGGTCGTCATAGGTAGCCCCCAAAATAGGCTTTTCATCTTTGACCCGTTCAAGAAATTCCTCAGGAATAGGCCTAACCACATTGGAGTTGACAAGCGACCAGAAATCTTCTTCATCACCAATTTTCAATAATTCAATGGATTCAATGCCAATGGTTGGCGAGCCTGCGGGAAAAAGAATCAACCCACATGTTGCAAGCATGGTCTTTTCTTTTCTGGATGATAAGGGAGTGGAGAAAGACCATAAGTTGAATCCGGTGTCATCGCCGCTAACCAAAGTTGAAAGCGTTCCCAATATTCCGATTCCCGGAGAAGTGCCTGACCCGATACATAAAGTTGCGAGATAGCTTGGTTCTGGTTGAAATAATTGGAATAAGGGAACTGTTTCGATATCTTGCGAGTAAGATTTTTGTGGTGATAAGATATGAGGAAACAATAAAAGGAATGCTGAGATTAAGGTAATTTTGCAGGCTTTGAATGGGTTAGCCATATTTCGAGCCCGGAACAATTAATTTACGACACTGATGTTGAATCCAGGTGGTTCAACGAAGCTTACATTTTTGAAACCAGCTTTGCGGCAGGTATCAGCCACCATGACCACATTGGACCATTTTAATTTGCTGGCAGGCTGGATTTTCACCACTTCTTTTTCGGTGGCGGTTTCATTGGCTACTTTAAGCTTGTCAAATAGCTCTTTAAGATCACCCACGATGATAGACCCGGAATTTTGTTTTATGTGTATCTTTGCTATTTCTCCACGATTCACATCGTCAGTAACAGCTTCCACAACGATGGTGACATCCGCCTCGATCTTGGGGGGAGCATCGGGGTCTGGTGGTGGAGGTGGTTCTTTTGTTTCCTTGGCAGCAGCTTCATTTTCTGAAGGAAGGCTCAAATCAAACTGTCCTTCCAACCCTGATGGATTATAGGTGAAAATAAAGAATGTCAAAAGCTGGAAAGCCATATCAAGCATCGGGGTGATTGGGAGTATGACTTCTGAAGCTGGTTCTTCGTGTTTCTTTTTACTCATGTTGGTTGTGCCACACTTTTAGTTACAGCCCTGAGTTTTATTTGTCTAAATCCTTCAATTTTACACATTTGCAAAACCCGATAGACTTGGTCGTAATCAGTTAACTTATGGGCGCGCATTACGATAGTTGTCTTTACTTTGCCATCTTTGCTGGTTCGCTTTAGTGTGTTGAATTGGTTTCTGAGCCAAAATTTGAATTCACTGAATTTCATTGGCTCTTCACCGAGAATTATTATGAATGGGTCACCTTCCTTGAACTTATCAGTAAGTTTTTGAAGGGCTGTCGCGCCCTTTGATTCATAATCCTTCAGGATAAATGGTCTAACATTGATGAAAAGCACATCAGTTTCATTTTTATCCATCGGAACGGCAGACATGGATTCTGGAAGTACGATTTCCTCTGAAACTTGGTTTGTAACAAAGTTGACGCACATCATGAAGAACATAAGTAACTGCAAAACCACATCCAAGAGAGGAGTGAGGTTTGGTTCCATGTTCCCTTCGCCGGATCCACCATGACTCATGGTTATTGGCCTCTAACTTTAAATTTTTGCTAGGTTAACCAGTTATGCAGTGCCTAAATCATTGTAACACTGCCAGCTAGCTCTATTTATTTGAAATAAAACCCGTCTGACAAAAATTATTTTGCGGCACCAGGGGTGGCAATACTAGGTGATGAAGCCGGATTAGCAACGGCTGGTTGTCCTGCTGCTTTTTTCGTGCTGTGGTACATTTGAGTTAATAGATCATCAGCTATCAAGCTGGTATCCATGGAAATTTTAATCAGACGATTTCTGTAAAATGCATGGAAGAAAATTGCAGGAACCGAAAGTCCGATACCAAGCAGCGTAACAACAAGAGCATGTGAAATACCATCAGCAAGTTTATCTGGCCTTGGGGTGGACCCGGGCTTACCGAGTTCCATGAAGCTAAGAATCATACCAAAAACGGTACCAACCAAACCAATAAGGGGCCCAAGGGTTCCGATTGTGGAAAGATAGGTGATGGATTGTTCCTTGCTTGCTTTGATGCTATCAACCATATTGTAAGCGGATTCACGGGCATCCTCGATGCCATATTGCAACCTGGACATCCCCTGACTCATCACTCTTCCGAGAAATGATCCATCTTCCTTGGCGATATCAAAAGCTTGTTTGAATTGCTTTTTATTCACAAGATCCGTGAATTCCTCGACAAAATTTGGAGGAATTGAAGTAGCCATTCTAAGTTCCATGGCTAGAAGGCAGATAAACGCAATCAAAGCGATTGAAATTATGAGAATGAGTGGTCCGAAAACCCAACCAGCAGACTTAATGATGTGCACAAATAAGCTTGTGTTAGCGGCAGGTTTGCTTTCGCCGCCTTCTTCCTTCTTTTCAGCAGCAGGCGGGGCCCCTTCTTGAAATGCGTACGAGGTATTGGTGTTTAAAAAAAATCCTGCTACCACCAGAAACATAAATACAAGTTTTGACAAATTCCCTGCCATGATATTCCCCTTGTTAAGCTTTAACATACTTGATTACCCATTGAAATTTCAAAAATAAGCAAAAGTAAAATCTTTAAATTAAAATCAAACGCTCCAAAATCTCATCAGACTTTAATACCTTTTCACTAGCGATGCAATAATCAATTTACAATTTGACGCAAAAGGACAAATTAGTCGCATCAAAGAAATAAGAATCAAGATTTAAATCATATTCTTAATAACACAGGTTGCACCTTGTTTTGTCAAGCAATTATCAAGTTACTTTTCTTTGATTTTTTCCTGAAAGTGCCTAAGTGTTTTTGCCAATCCTTCGGTTCGTTGTATTTTTGGTTCCCAGTCCAATAATTTTTTTGCTCTTGATATGTCTGGTTTTCTGACCTTGGGGTCATCTTGTGGCAGTGGGTGAAATATTATTTTGCTCTTACTTCCTGAAAGTGCGAGTATTTCTTTCGCAAATTCCAGGATTGTGACTTCACTTGGGTTCCCTAGATTTACTGGTTCATGAAAGTTAGTGAAAAGCAATTTTGTGATCCCGTTAACCAAATCGTCCACATGACAGAAGCTTCTAGTTTGGGAGCCATCTCCATACACAGTAATAGGTTCACCGCGTAATGCCTGGCCCATGAAGTTTGGCAATACCCGGCCATCGTCAAGTCTCATACGATTACCGTATGTGTTAAAAATTCTAATTATATGTGTGTTTATGTTGTGGCATCGGTGATATGCCATTACCATGGCTTCTGAAAATCGCTTCGCCTCATCATAAACGCCCCTTATACCGATCGGATTCACATTTCCCCAGTAATCCTCACTCTGGGGATGTCTTTCGGGGTCCCCATATACTTCGCTGGTGCTTGCAAGCAGGTAAGATGAGTTTTTGGCTTTAGCCAGTCCAAGAGTATTGTGTGTTCCTAGTGAACCAACTTTTAATGTTGGGATCGGATGCCTGAGATAGTCAACAGGACTTGCGGGCGATGCAAAATGAAGAATATTGTCAATAGGCCCGTCAATCTCAATGTGGTGACTAATGTCGTGTCGGATAAAGCTGAACTGGGGGTGGTTCCTAAGGTGTTCAACATTTCCTAATGATCCGGTGATCAAATTATCAACACAAATAACCTCATGGCCCAATTTTAAAAAATTCTCGCAAAGATGAGATCCTACAAATCCAGCACCACCTGTAACAAGTGTACGCACTTTAGATTCCTTTCAATCATATTTCCTTGTCAAAATTAAGCCTGACCATCAAATCAAATCGACATAGAATTAAATCATAGAATTCTATTTTTTAATAGCCTCTAAACTTGTTATTATGTTATCTAAATGCTTGTTGAATGAATTATTGATGTCTCTGTTTATTGATCGATGGCTTTTTTTTAATTGTTATGCAAATAGTATTGGTGTTTTTTAGTTCCCACAGTTTTATTTTCACAAGAGAGAAATATGAATCCTAATCCCATGAGATTTTACACTGTTGTACCGAGTCTTCCTTCCCGTCTTAATGCGCTTCATAAACTTGCCTTTAATCTTTGGTGGTGTTGGAATCATCAGGCCGTCGAGCTTTTTAGAAGGATTAATCCAGACCAATTTGAATTGGTTGATCACAGTCCGGTGCGTCTTTTGAACCAACTCTCGCAAAAGCAGACTTCGGATTTGCTTTCTGATGAGGGATTTCTCAACCATATGGACAGGGTAGAGCAGGATTTTGATCGCTACATGAATTCAACCTCCTGGTTCCAGGAGAATTACTCAAAGAGCAAAAACATTTGCAAGGTTGCCTACTTTAGCGCCGAGTTTGGAATCCATGAAAGCATTCCGGTTTATTCTGGTGGGCTTGGGGTGCTTGCCGGTGATCATTTGAAGGCTGCAAGTGATGTTGGCGTGCCACTCTATGGGGTGGGATTAATGTATAGGGAAGGCTATTTCAGGCAGTATTTGAACGCAGATGGTTGGCAGCAGGAGCGTTATCCCGAAAATGATTTCTTTGGTCTACCAGCTGTTGAAGTTCATGATAAATCAGGTAAACCCCTGACTGTAACCGTAATGTTTCCCGGTAGAAATATTTTGGTTAAGGTTTGGCAGATTAATGTTGGACGAATCCCATTGCTGTTGCTGGATACAAACATCCCGGAAAATTCCGTTGAAGATAGAGCCATAACCGCAAGATTATACGGTGGCGACACGGAAAATCGAATCAAACAGGAAATAGTTCTGGGTATGGGCGGAGCCAAGGTTTTGCATTCCTTGGGCATCGACCCCACTGTTTTTCATATGAATGAGGGGCATAGCGCCTTTTCATGTTTGGAAAGAATTCGATGTTTGATGGAAGAGAAAAAGATTGATTTTTATAAAGCCCGCGAGGCGGTCGCGGGAGGCACAGTGTTTACAACCCATACACCTGTTCCAGCAGGAAACGATCGGTTTTCTCCAGCACAAATTGAACATTACTTCAGTGATTTGTTTTCATATTTTGGGATGACCAAGGAGGACTTCCTCGGGTTAGGGCGCGAAAACCCCTCTGATTCTAATGAGTCCTTTTGCATGACTGTGCTGGCTGTAAGGCTTTCCAATGTAAGCAATGGTGTGAGCAAGCTTCATGGCGAAGTCAGCCGTAAGATGTGGAAAAACATTTGGAATGGGTTGTTGGACAAGGAAGTACCGATAACTTCGGTCACCAATGGGGTTCATACGAGCACCTGGGTTTCCCCTGACATGGTTCAACTCTATGATCGATATCTGGGTGCAGGCTGGGGATTGAAACCTAATGATGAGACTTTGTGGAAGCGCATAGATTCCATTCCCGATGCGGAACTTTGGCGCACGCATGAAAGGCGCAGGGAGAGGTTGGTGGCTTTTGCCCGGAGAAGGCTGAAAATGCAGCTGAAAAACAGGGCTGCCACTTCTTCTGAGATCTCCCGTGCGGATGAGATTCTTGATCCTGAGGCTTTGACAATCGGTTTTGCTCGTAGGTTTGCAACTTATAAAAGAGGGAATTTGATTTTCAAACATATCGACAGGCTTGCAGCTCTTGTTAACAACAAAGACAGGCCTGTGCAGATTTTATTCGCTGGCAAAGCCCATCCCCAAGATAACGGCGGTAAAGAACTTATAGCTGATATCATCCACATGACCAAAAGGCCTGAATTTAAGCACAGGGTTTTGTTCCTTGAAGATTACGAGATGAATGTCGCCCGTTATCTGGTTCAAGGAGTCGATGTATGGTTGAACAATCCACGAAGGCCTCTTGAGGCATCAGGTACCAGTGGGATGAAGGTCGCCGTCAATGGTGGTTTAAACCTTAGCATTTTGGATGGGTGGTGGTGTGAAGGATTTAATGGCCAGAATGGATGGGCGATTGGTGCCGGGGAGGAATACTCAGACCTGGATTACCAGGATGAAGTTGAGAGCAGGGCGATTTACGATCTGTTAGAGGAGGAGATAGTCCCCCTATTTTACAATAGGGGATCAGATGGCCTTCCAAGGGGATGGATCAAAATGATGAAAAATGCCATCAGCACACTTTCGCCCATATTTAGCACTTCGAGAATGGTTGCTGAATATACCAAAGTTTGCTATTGGCCAAGTTCTGAAAGGTACAATAAGCTTTCGTCAAATAATTTTCATGGTGCTGACAGTCTTGCCAAATGGCGCCATCGTGTAAATGAGCAGTGGGCTAGTCTTGGAGTTCATGAGATGTCCCACTCTCACAATGATCCGCATAAAGTTGGAAGTAAGTTTAATGTCAAAGCAAAGGTGCAGCTTGGACAGTTGACTCCCGACGATGTTGATGTCCAGATTTATTATGGCCCCATGGATTCCAATTGGGAGATTCAGGAGATTCATATTGTGTCCATGAAGCACGATAAGAAAGATCATCAAGATTGGATCTTCACAGGTGAAATTCCATGTAATTCCAGTGGGCAGCATGGCTATAGGATAAGGGTTTTACCTAAGCATCCCGATCTGGCGAATCAGCTTGAACCCGGCTTGATTCTTTGGAGTTGATTAAATATCTCGTCGGGCAAACCAAAGCATGCCCACACTCGATATTCCCAAAGATATGCCAAGTGTCCATACCAGCAATCTTCCAAGTGCTTGTATGTCGTACTCGCCCTTGATCATGTGGGGAAGTGCCTGCAGGGTTAATTCTGGTGATAAGTGAACACTTGGAAAATAGCTCAAGCCAAGTGTTACTCCGTATAACAGAACCCAAACGGTGATGATCCCCAAAACGGTGCTGTTTAGTATCGCACTTATCGTCACGCAGCATGTCACGACTGTGAAAAGTAATGCGCAAATTGCGGATAATGCGATCAAGCTTCCCTTGAATGACAGATCTTCATGAAGGAAAAAAATACATCCCAAAATCGTGATGGATCCGAGAAGTAAAAAGGTTCCTATGACTGTGACGAGACGGGCATGCCATTTACCCAAAAAGTATTGGTATCTGCTGATGCCTCTGCTTAGGACGGAATCTGCCATGGTGCCGCGTTCCGATGAGATGCAGCCGGTGGTTAGTACAACCACGAGTGTCATGCTTGCAAGGATTGTCCAACGAAGGGATTGCAGGAAAAAAAGTGATCCATGCTGGACGATGCCAGTTTCCTTGTAAACTCCAAAACGGTAGGTGAAGAATCCAGCGAGGACTAAAATTGAAGCAGTAAGCCAAAGCCTGTAAGTCCAGGTATGAATGGTTTGTTGCATGTCGGTTTGGAAAACAGCCCAGTAGGGGAGCCAGCTTTTGTATTGTTCGGTTTTTAAAGTTCCTGTGCTCATGATTTAAATTCTCTTTGGGCGTTCAATTAAAAGGATCAAGCTGCATCCTGCTTGTAAATCCTTGCAAAACCCCGGGATTCTTCCTGTTCTACAAGGTCAAGGAAAGCCTCTTCGGTTTGTTGCCCTATGCTCTTGATACTTAGCAGATTTATTTTGCTATCGGTCAAAGTCATGAATAAATTCGCCAATGCGGTGGTTGCAATCACATCATCATTGAGGTGTATTTCCAGTTTTTTCTGTTTAACCACGACGGTTTTAAATTCGTTGAGTGTTTTTATTGTTTGAACAGCCTTGGTTATTGATTTTTGATCCCCTTCGAGATCAAGCTCGAAGTGATTTTTGCGCATTCTTCCCTTTAGGTCCTGCAGCGATCCGTAAAAAATAAGTTGCCCATGACTTAAAACCGCCGCGTGATCGCAAACTTCATCGATATCACTAAGGTTGTGCGAGGATACAATAAGGGTTTTTTCCCTGCTAAGTGACTTAATCAATTCCAGCATGCTTCTTCGGGCTTCAGGGTCAAGTCCATGTGTGGGTTCATCCCAGATCAGTAAATCCGGTTCATTGATAAGGCTAGCAGCCACAGCAAGACGCGCAGTCATGCCATTAGAGAATCCAGAAATGGGATTTCCAGATGCGCCCAACAGGTCAACCGCCCTTATCAAAGATGCGAGTCGTGGTTTACGGACATCCTCGGGAAGTCCGAAAAGTCTCGCCATGTAATCGAGATAAGTGATCGGGGTCATTCCTTTGGGGAATTGTGGATTGGTGGGGATATAGCCGATTTTTCTTCTTAAATGCGCGGAGTTAGGGGTCATGTTTTTATCAAACACATTAACCCATCCAGCGGTGGGCCTATGAAGCCCAATGATGAGCCTTAGCAGAGTTGTTTTCCCTGCACCGTTAGAGCCGAGCAAGCCCAGCACGGTTCCCCGCTCAATACGAATGGAGACATCGTTTAAGGCAATTTGCTTGTTTTGGTAGATCTTGGTCAACTTGTAGGTTTCTACGACCAGATCTGTGGACTGGTCAGCCGCCACGAGGCTCCCTCCTCAGTTACATATAACCACCCTAAAGCGAGCGGAGTATAAGTAACCACTTAAAATGTTCATAGTCCAATACCAATAATGTTATCGGCATATTTTATCTTTGTGACGCTTTAAACAATCTTGTCAGTTTGTCTAAATTGTTAAAATGTGACGATTGTGATGGTTTTAGCAGCCTAATTCGCAATGCTTGGGGTTTTCAAAACCCTTGGGAGGAGTTATAGCGCCAACTGTCTCGCAGGAAATTAATCAAGAAAGTGAAACCAAAATGCGCAAACTGGCAATCTTGAATCAAAAGGGTGGCGTGGGTAAAACTACTACTGCGGTCAACTTGGCCGCTGCCTTAGCGGGTATGGGTAAAAAGGTTTGCCTGATTGACTTGGACCCGCAGGCTCATGCCAGCGCACACCTTGGAGTTTCTCTGGGGGTTACTTCAATATATGATGTATTGGTCCAGTCTAAGCCCATTGAACAAGCGCGGATTCAAATTGACAAAAACCTTTTTCTTGTGCCTTCGGACATTAATCTTGCTGCTGCAGAAGTTGAACTCGCGGGAGTGGTGGGAAGAGAATTACTTTTGCGTGATGCCTTGGAAAATGATCATGATAAATTCGATTATATCATGATTGATTGCGCCCCATCGCTTGGAGTTTTGAGTTTAAACGCACTTGCTTGTGTTCATGAGATATTGATTCCCTTGCAACCGCATTATTTTGCACTGCATGGCTTGGGTAAATTGTTTGAAACCACTGGTCTTGTCGCCCGGAGATTGAATTCGGCAGTAAAAGTTTCTGGCATCATCGTCACCATGTATGAATCTAATACAAAACTAGGCCAGGAGGTGGTGATGGATTTAAGTGAGTTTCTTGAAAAAAGTCATGGTCAAAATGTGCCTTGGGCAAGCGCCAAAATATTTCAATCAAAGATCCGGCGTAATATAAAGCTGGCGGAATGCCCCAGTTACGGAAAATCGATTTTTTCCTATGCCCCTTCATGTAATGGTGCCGAGGATTATTTGAATCTGGCGCAAGAGATTGAAAATAAACAATTTGAATTATATTCCGGTATCGCGCATATCAATCAACGTACTGGGGAGGTGTCTTTGGGCATCAATAATGAAGAATCACTTATAAGTATGTAAATAATCTTCTAATTAAATCTTCATGGAAAAAGTCATGCTGGAGGTATTTGTCGCCCGGAAGGTAAGAACATCTGTTTTAACAAACAAGAGAATCTTTGAAGTTTGTAAGGCTGTTCTCGCGGAGGAAGCTGTTAAAAATGCGAGTATCAGCGTGGCCTTGCTTAATGATCAAGATATGCACATTGCCAATAAAAATTTTTTAAATCACGATGAGACAACGGATGTTATCACTTTTCCATTTGAACAGAAAAAAAACAAGTTGACGGGCGAGATATTGATCGGCGTGGATGTTGCTCGAAAGCACTCAAAGTCCGCCGGGCACCTTCTAGCATTCGAGTTGACACTCTATTTGATACATGGATTGCTTCATTTGTGTGGATTTGATGATTTGGATCCTGTATCAAGAAAAAAGATGCGCAAGCGTGAGCGGTTTCATCTCTCTAGATTGGGTTTGCCTGACATCGCACCTTCAGAATAATTATCGAGGTCTTTTTGTCTCTTGAAAAGACGGAATCATTGGTATTGAGAACGGTCGATTGGAGCGAAACCAGTCGCATTTCAACATTGTGGACCAGGGATTTTGGCAAGGTGAGGGCTTTGGCCAAAGGCGGTCGAAGGCTGAAATCATCCTTTGAGAATGCCCTTGACTTGCTTACATATTGCAGTATCGTTCTGCTCCGCAAGACTTCCGGTACCTTGGATTTGTTGACTGAGGCCCAGGTATTAGATGGGTTTTCCGGATTGAGAAAAGATTTGAATGCTTTGCATGCGTCTTATTATCTTGCAGAATTGCTCTCGGATTGGACCGAGGATTACGACCCGAATCCGGTTATTTTTGATCAGGCATTGGTTGCTTTGAAGACCTGGAGTGATTTGGGGGACGGAAAATCAGGGTTGGACCAGGAGGAAAGACGGGCATGGATATCCCTGGTGCTTTTTCGCTTTGAATTTATTTTGCTTTCGGAATTGGGCTTCCGCCCTGAGTTAAAAATGTGTACGGGCTGTTCTGAGGTGGCTGATGTTTCGAATTGTGCATTCAGTCCTGCTGGAGGCGGCGTAAAATGTCCAACTTGTTCTGTTGCAGACAGGACTTCCTTCAAAATTTCAAGCGAAAGCTTGGGCATTCTTGGTTCATTGGGGAGCGAGACCTTGGAAACCCACAAAATCATACCCCTGCAACAAAGAAAAGAATTAAGAAAGATTTTCGGCCGCTATGTCACTTATCTGATGGGGCGAAGACCGAAGCTTCTAACTTATCTGGAGGCTGGATGCATTTGAATATTCCAGAAAAAATCAGGCGTTCCAAAAATATGGTCATCTCTAAATTGGCGGGATTGTTATTTCCGGGGTTCTTTCTATTTGCGTCCACTGGTTGTGTGACGGATGGCCTGCCATTGATCGGTCTGCCAAGCGCTCCTCCACCCCCAAGGGAAAGTTTTGTTCTTGGTGCTGATGGTGTTGTCTTGGACAAACCGGTTGATCCTGCAAGCCCGGAGGGAAAACTTGCTGGTGCCAAGGAATTATTCAGGAATAAAGAGTATTCCAAGGCTGAAAAAATATTTCACAGGCTGGCAGATGATAAAAAAAATCCCCAGACTGCTGAGGAAGGGACTTATTACGAAGCTGAATGTCTACGGCTTCAAGGGCATTATCCAAAAGCCGCTGATACCTATGTGAAATTACTCAAAAATTTTGAAAGAACCGCCTTCAGGGAACAGGCTGTTCAGCATATGTATGATATCGCGAATTACTGGCTTGATGATACTCGTGAGCAAATGCGTGAGACCAAGGAATACCGAGAGGGAAAACGTTGGTTTGTGGCCCCGAGATTCATAAGTTTCGACAAGACAAAGCCCTTGATTGATCGTGAAGGTCGTGCGATTGAAAAACTGGAACAGGTTCGATGGAATGATATTAGTGGGCCCCTGGCGGACAAGGCTTTATTCTTGGCGGGCAGCGTGAAGTTCTTTAATGAAGACTATCGTGAGGCAGACCACTATTTCACCCAACTTGTGGAGAGGCATTCTAACAGTGAACTCGCGCCCCAAGCTGTTGAGCTTGCGATCATATCCAAGCATATGAGCACGGGTGGCTCGGATTATGACGGGCGGAAAGTGGCCGAGGCCAGACAGATGGTGCATTCCGCATTGCAGAATTTTCCCGTTCTGGCAGAAAAGAAAAAAGATTTTCTATCCAGGCAACTTGTGGGCATCACATTCCAACAGGCGGAAAAAGATTTCAAGATGGCGGAATTTTACAAGAGGACCGGGCATCCGGGGTCGGCATACTTTTATTATGAACTTGTGCGCCGTAGATACCCGAACACGAAATTTGCCGAGGAATCTGAAAAAAAGATGGCGGAGCTGAAATCTAAAGCTGAAAAAGATCATGGTTATCTGCCGGGTGGGCCTGACCAACCTGTAGAGCAACCTTTGGTTCCAGAAATCGCACCAGCGCCCAAGCAGGTTGATAAGCCAATGGAAGAAGGGCCTGTGCCTCTGCAAAGTCAGCAGGGACTTCCTCCTCACCCGGATGCGAAGCCTGCCAAGGATTCCAAGCCGGTTACATTGCCAAAATCTCTGAATTAACGGTGAAAATCATGAAAATGCCTAATTCAGCCAAGGGTATTAAGTCTTTATTGATGGTTTTGTTCGCAAGCATGATAGGGCTTGTTTGCCCTGCCTGCATGCAGGATGGCCATCTGAAAATTTTCAGATACACAACTAAAACCAATTTTGATTCCAACATTCGAACAGTGCGAGTGCCATTATTCAAGAACAACACTTTCACGCCCGGAGGTGGGGCGGGGCAGAGTTTGGAAAACGAACTTACCCTCGCGGTAATTCGTGAAATTGAATCGAAAACCCCTTATAAAGTTGTCAATGGGAATACTCCAGCCGATACTGAGTTGACTGGCAGCATAGTTAACTTCTCAAAAAATATCATCAATCGAAACCAACTCAATGAAATAAGGGAGGCTGAAACAAACCTGGGTGTGCAGGTTGTGTGGAAGGATTTGCGAACTGGCGAAATTCTATCCCGACCCAAGGCGGATCCCAATAAGGGTACCCCAGTTGCACTGGGAGGTGACCCGAATTCTCAACCCGACACAACTCCTGTATTGGTAACCTCTCTCACCAGTTTTATTCCTGAACTGGGGCAATCCATAACCTCCGCAAGAAAAACAAATGTTGATTTACTGGCGACACAAATAGTCGCTATGATGGAGACTCCCTGGTAACGGAGTCTTTGAATGATTTGGAAAATTAAAGACCAGCAGATTGATCTTATGGGGCGCCCATTGGTAATGGGCATTCTTAATGTCACGCCTGATAGCTTTTCGGATGGTGGTTACCACCTTGATTCCTCGAATGCAATTGACCACGCCCTGCGCATGGAAGACCAGGGGGCAGATTTGATAGATATTGGTGGTGAATCTACCAGGCCGGGGGCTATTCCGGTTTCGATTGAAGAGGAAAAAAGAAGAGTTCTTCCAGTGGTCGAGAAGCTGGCTGGCAGGCTCAAGGCTTTTATTTCAATCGACACGACTAAAAGCCAGGTTGCAGCGGCAGCTTTGGACCTCGGAGCCCATGTTATTAATGATATAAGCGCATTGACTTTTGATCCTTTGATGTTGGAACTTGCTGCCCGGGCAAACTGCGCTTGGGTTATAATGCATATCAAGGGTGTTCCTGCAAATATGCAGCAAAATCCGATGTACGATGATGTTGTCAAAGAAGTCACTGAATTTTTAAGTCACCGGTACCAAGCCATGGTCAAAGTTGGTGTTGACCCGATGGCAGTATGCCTGGACCCTGGTATTGGATTTGGAAAAACTTATGACCATAATATGGAATTGTTGGCTGGTTTTGGTCCCTTGAAAAAATTAGGACTGCCAGTGTGCCTAGGGGTTTCCAGAAAAAAATTCCTCCAGACCTTGTTGGGAAGAAAGATGGAGGAACGATTGGCTGGCACGCTCGCGGTTTTGGCTTATTCTTTATTACATGGCTCAGCCCAAGTTTTCAGGGTTCATGATGTAGTCCAAGCCAGGGACTTGGTAACCACCATAAAAGCACTGCAGTCTTTATCAGCCGGGCAAACTTTCGCGACTTGATTGCATAAAAAAGAGGGCATTTGATTTTGTATGAGAGAATTCTTCACACTTGGGAAATGCTAGACGCCAGCGCCGTTGTGCAAATTGCAATTCTGGCAGCGGCAATTTTCCTCTTGCTTCAATTTCTTGGGCGAAGCAGGGGTATGGGTGTTGTTCGGGCGTTTGGGTTGGTGGTGGTTGGTATTTTTCTTTCCGCTCAAATTCTCGTTAGTTTTTTCAACCTGACAGTGGTTGGTAGAATTTTGGATTATCTTTTAGCCACTATGCTTCTCGCATTGTTGGTGATTTTTCAGCCTGAATTAAGAAGGGGCCTGATGTGGTTGGGTAAATATGGTGTTTTATACGCTATAACCTCATCTGGAAAGCGTCCCATAGTTGATAAGTTATCCGATGCCGCCACAGTCCTTTCCGGTCAATTTGTCGGAGCATTGATTGCTATTGAAAGGGAGGTTCCCCTTACGGTTTATATTGAGACAGGAACCCGTATCGATGCTCAAATAAGTCCTTTATTAATCCAGGCTGTTTTTCAAAAGCAAAGCCCCCTTCATGATGGTGCCATGATTATTAGTAATGGAAGGATTGTGGCGGCGGGGTGCCAATTGCCTTTGTCACCTATTGAAGTAAGTTCTAAAAATTCACATGGTATGAGACACCGTGCTGCTCTGGGGACAAGTGAGGAAACAGACTCAATTCTGATCGTTGTAAGTGAGGAGACTGGAAGAATCAGTTTGGCATCTGCTGGACAACTGGAGGTCGTTCCAAGGGAAAGTCTTTTTAGGCGATTGGCTGAATTACTTGAGTCCGAATCGTCTGGGGAGCGGTCCAACAAGGAGACCAAGCAAAAAATCCAGGAAACCGACAGGGTTGCATGATCAGTCTGGAGGAATATGTAGGTGGTATACAAAAATTTGACAAGCTGGCTTAAGTTGAAATGGGTTGATAGATTCAGTTCACTTGCAGTTGCGTTTGCGCTCGCTCTTATGGCTTGGCTTTATGGCAGTAACCGAGACCAGGAAATCATTGAGAATGTGACCATACCAGTGGTGGTATCATTGAATTCCATCCAGCAGGAACATTTTATGTTGGATGTTGTTCCAAACATGAAGGTTCATGTTTCTTTTTCAGGTTCACCCTTGAAAATCAGGGAATTTAGAAGAACCCTTGAACATGACGAATGTGTCTCAAAAATTGAGTATAGTGTGACCGAGGATCGCCTTGGAGAATTTAAATTCGGTGACAATGTTGTGATATCTGAAAGTGATATCCCGGTTCCGCAAGGTGTTCGTGCAAGGCTGGTTGAAGGAAAGAATAAAATACCAGTAACAGTATATCGGTTGGGCGAAAAACTGATTCCGGTGCGCTTGGAGAGTGGCATGGAAGGCAGTTTGTTCAGCCAGGTTTTAATTGAACCAGCATCAGTCTTGGTCAAGGGACCTTTGGAGATATTGGATAGAACAAAAACTATCCCGACTCATTTCACATCAGTTCCGTTTGGTTCAATGGCGTTTCATAATAATGTTTCCCAGTCAGTAAGGGTTGCAATCGTGGATGAATTGGAGGGTAAACCTGTCCGTGTTTTGCCTTCCAAGGTTGTTGTTAAATCAATACCCGAACCTAAAAAAGTGTATGAACTTTCGGATATATCCATTCGATTCCTTTGCCCGTCTAATTTTGCCTTTAAGCCAAAGTTCACTGATGAGAGGTCTGCCAAGTTGGATGTTAAAATTCAAGGACCGGTGCTGAATGATTTACCCAAGGTCCTCGCTTATATTGATCTTACTGCCCGGCCAGGGACAGCAGGATTGAATGTTGAATCGGTTAAGATACAACTTCCAAGAGAATTTTTGCTGTTGGAGGAGATTGCAAGAGAAAGAACCATAGAATTAATACCATTGGAGACTGTCAAGAAAACTGCTCCATAGGGGCACCTCCCTTAATGTGCTTTAAATTGGAACTTCATGATGGATATTAAAAGCTACGCCCAAGAAATAGCATTTAAGGCCAGGACTGTTGCCGGGGTGCTGGCAACAATTAATACTCAACGGAAGAATGACTGGTTGTTGGCCTCGGCGGCACGATTGCTGGACAACTCCAGTAAAATTATTGATGCAAACCACCTAGATCTGGAAAATGCATCGAGTTTTTCATTAAGTTCATCTCAGATTGACCGGCTGACCATAACTCCAAAAAGACTTGCCGACATGTCCCGGTCCTTGGTTGAAATTGCCGGCCTTAAAGACCCTATTGGCAGGGTTCTAGAAGGAGGATTTCGGCCAAATGGATTGCAGGTTCTCAAGGTTGGCGTCCCTTTGGGGGTGTTGTTTTTTATCTATGAATCTAGGCCAAATGTTACCACCGATGCCGCAGCATTGAGTTTCAAGAGTGGAAATGCGATAATATTAAGAGGTGGTAAGGAGGCATTGAACACCAACAAAGTTCTTGTTGAGATTCTTCAGGACGAACTTTTGAAATTGGGATTGCCATTGGATGCTGTTCAAATTGTTCAAATTCCGGACCGTGAAGTAGTTGGGGAATTACTGCAAAAATCACATTTGATTGATTTGGTTATTCCAAGGGGAGGCAAAGACTTGATTAAGCGGGTTTCCGCTGAGGCAAAAATGCCAGTTATGAAGCATTATGATGGTAATTGTCATGTTTATGTTGAATCTTCTGCGGATTTGGAAATGGCAGTTAAAATACTGGTGAATTCAAAGTGTCAGAGACCAGGGGTTTGTAATGCTGCAGAGAGTCTACTGGTTGATGAGAAAATCGCAAAAGTCGCGTTACCAATTTTTTACAAGGCCCTCTCGGAAAAAGGGGTTGAAGTAAGGGGATGTCCCTTAAGTTGTGCGATTGTGCCAGAACTCAAGAAAGCGACTGAAAATGATTATTATGAAGAGTTTCTTGAGTTGATCATTTCTGTAAAAGTGGTCTCTGATACAACCGCTGCTATTTGCCATATAAATCAATTTGGTTCGAGGCACACGGATGTTATTGTGACCTCCAGGTTGGATGTTTCAGAGCAATTTATCAAAGGGGTTGATTCCTCCGCGGTAATAGTAAATGCGAGTTCGAGGTTTAATGATGGCGGGCAACTTGGACTGGGCGCGGAGATAGGTATCAGCACTGACAAGTATCATGCCAGGGGACCTTGTGGATTAAATGAGCTGACATCTTATAAATATGTTATACTAGGCAACGGTGAAATTCGGTTGGATTGATTTACATTACCCAAAGTTTAACCTTGAACAGGAGGAATCATGGAACCGATGTTTATCATGACAATCCTGTTTGTTGTGATCGCAATTTTGTTTTTTATAATCTTGAATTTCCGTGGAGATAAAGAGAGACAACAAATCACAGGGCTTTCACCGGTTTCGAGACAGCATCTTGAGATTTATCAGGGGCAGGATCTGCCATCATGGTTGATGGAAAAAACCAAGGTGAAGATCAAGAATTATTTGGATCGGGGGATGCATAGTCATGTTGAAGGGTTGCTGAGACCCGGACTTGACTATGTTGTGGTTGTAAAAGCGCTCCTGGAAATTGGAACTCCGCAGTCTTTTGACATATTGCAAAAATCGTTTGGTAAAACCCATTCCAAAGATCCAATGGAGGATTTGTGGTATGCCATCGATATAACAAATGCGCTTCGCCAGGTTAACAGGGATGAAATATTACCTGAAATTGTAACTTATCTTTGTAAACACCGTGGGCTTGCAATAGCGCCTTTATTCGCCGCGGAAGTGATAAGCTTTGATTCTTTTCCGGAATTACTAAAGTCGCCGATTCCCGAAGAGAGAAATTTTGCCGTGATAGCTTTGTCCCTGGCTATGGATGGCTTGCAATCGGGTATTTCCCTTGAGGTTTTTGCAGAGTCAAAAATTGGGAGCCTTTATGAACTTATATGGGAAAATAGGATTCAATACAATTGTGCGGTTTTAGTGGTTCTTTTTCAAAACGGTATCAGATTTTTAAGGCGTTATCATGGGATGAACGAGATACTGGACCGTGAATTGCAAAGTCCGGACGATTTCCGCTGGCAGATCATGCGCTTAGATTCACTTGAGCAGTCATTGAAATTTTATCTCGTTAATGCGCGCGCCTCTTTGTTTCAATTGCTTGAAAATTCATCCTGGAGCGAGCATGTCGAGGTTTTTCGCGCCTTATATTCATTAAAATGTGCCCCTCCGGTTTCTGCTTGGGATTGGCTTGCTGATCCAGGTTATCCGCACAAGTCTTTCGTCTGGGAATTATTTGCATTCGAAAAGGTCAACAAAGGGGCTGCCCTTGTGACCACCTATAAATCAGCTTTCCGTTTTAAGAATTTTAGTTGGCTCTACGCCAACGCAAATGCCAAGAAAATCGAGAAAATCGCATTGGCTAAATGTCTTCGGTTTCATCCTGGTGCTGACACGGAAGGTTGTCTTTTGGAACTTGCAAATAGTGGTGATACCGCGGTAGCCCAGGAGGCATTGACTAGCTTGGGTTGGTGGGAGCCAGTCAATAGGTCGGAAGTTCTTAAGACTCTTCACAGAATGCAAAAAGAAACAAAGACTGAGATAAACCTCGCAGCCACAGCGGCACTTGCCCGATTGGGGGAGCGTAAATCACTTCAGTCGATTGCCAAAAATCTTATGAGCGAGGATCCATTAACCATTCATCAGGCAATACATACAATTTCCACCCAGGGAATATCGCTACTTTGGCCGGATTTGGACCAATTGGCTGATTCATCAGATGCTGATGTCGCAATTCATGCCCGGGAAGCAATTGCTCATCTTAGCGAACAAATGTAATCCTAATATCAATATTTTTCCTTGATCAAAACGATCAGTAGAATAATCGGTATATTTGCTTCATTTGATTCTTAAGTTTCAAAAAAAGTGTGAAATTTTCAAAATTTAATCAGGAACAATCATGCGACCTCACATTTTGTAGTAGGTTTCAATGTTGATAGCGTTAACAGGTTTTGATTGTGGGGAAACCATGAAAATTTATATCAAAATGCTATACCCAACTTTAGCCGCATTTGCGCTGACATTATTGATCATAGGTTGTAAAGGGAGCGGTGGCATCACCCATGCCCCAAAAGACCCTGGTGTTTCAGATCCGTTGTTGGTTTCCCAAAAGTTGGGAAACTCCCCTTATTCAGCACCTGTTTCAAATGAAAGTAAATAAGTGCTGTAATAAATTATTTAATTGGCGTGAACAATATAAAACTTGAATCATGGCCTGTAATGAGGGATTTTTCATCGGGTGAGAAGGCAATGCAATAAGCACCGAATAACTTTAGTTTTTTGTTGAAGGTGGCTTTTCCATCACCGATGTTCCAAACGGAAACATTTCCACCATATCCGCTAGTTGCCAAACTTTTTGAATCTTTGGATAGCGCCAATCCATATAAATCATCCGCAGTAGGCCCCAATTTTTTTGTCTCAGTTCCTGCTTGGGCATTCCAAAGTCTAACAAAGCGATCTTGGCCTATGGAGACAATGGAATTGTTGTCAGTGAAGACTAAACCTGTTATTGCTGCAGTCGGGCCTTTTAGAGATTTTGTTTCTTTTTGAGTTGCAACATCCCATAGTTTGATGGTCATGTCCGCACTGCCTGACGCTAAAGTTTTTCCATCCGGTGAAAATGCCACGCTGTACACTGAGTTTGCGTGTGAACCCAGAGTCTTGAGCTCTTTGCCATCTGCAAGATTCCAAAGCTTGACGGATTTGTCGGAACTACATGAGGCAAGGGTTTTTCCATCGGGACTTATTGCGATTCCATCAACAATTCCCGTGTGCCCTTTGAGTTCCAAGGTCATTTTGCCATCCGCTGTATTCCATCGCTTAATAGTGGTATCAAGGCTTGAGGAAAATATTGAGGAACCATCCTTTGTGAAACTAACCGCATAGACGGGACCGGTGTGGCCGGAGATGACACGAATTTCTTTTCCAGTTGCGTAATCCCAAAGCTTGACATTATTGTCAAAGCCCGCAGTTGCGATTGTTTTACCATCCGGGCTAAAAGCAACGGAATAAACCAGGGCGTTATGAGCTTTGATTTCTTCTGGTGGATAAGCCGTGGCAAAGCTGATGCCGATGATAAACGCCAAGCTAAATGCGGAAATTTTTCTAATTATCATGTTCAAATACCTGTCTGGTGGGTTCTGGGGATTATCTGGATAAAACCTCTGGTGGGTAATTCAGGCGCAATCAATACCTGAGAATATTTCATGTATTAGTATATTTGGGACAAATTGCAACAATTTAATCGTCACCTTTGCATTGATGTAATGCTGTCATGTTCCTAGACGCCAATTGGATGACTTTGGCTCATTACAACAGTTTTCTACCATTTAATATAAAGCTTTTATGCTTCAAAGTAACTTGAAATGATGTTGATTTATTCTTGATTTTTTAAATAAATTTAGTGTGGCAAATTTGTTTCTTCTTCTATGCCATGTAAAAACTAGCACAGATTTTTTTGAATGGGCCTTTTATAAAATAAACATTGTTTGATTGTTTTTAGGGTGGGTTGTTTTGTGGGTTTTAATAAGAGAATGTCACCAATCAAAGGTGCGCTAGCGGATATCTTCAGGAGTTATCGCGTATTTTAAAACCAAAGATTGAAAAGAGTGATGTCTCATTCGTTTGGTAATTGACTGGAATTCTAATAAAAAAAATTCAATGTTGAGTAGATCCATAAAGCCGGTAGTATAAAGTGATTAAATTTTATTATGGAGTCGGGCAATGAAAATTAATAAGTTCGCAGTTGTTGGGCCTTTGGGAAATGGAGCGCAAAGTGCGATTCTCCAAATCCGAATGGTTGATACTGCTGAAAATTTCGCTTTAAAAGTTGTTCCATTGGAATCGCCCGAAGACCTCAAATTCAAGGACCAAGCCGAGCATGAATTTAAAGTTGCCCAAATGTTCGATCACCCAAATCTTATCAAGATATTTGCCTTGGAGCCTGTGAAGGATTGGTTGTTCAGGGTGAAAAAAATGCATATGCTCATCGAGTTTGTTGATGGAAAAACAATCGATGAGGCTCCAAGGCTTTCTCCCATACGCGTCATGCAAGTATTCGAGCAAGTTGCTTCGGCTCTTGTCCATATGCATAAAAAAGGTGTGTTTCATGCTGATATAAAGCCCAACAACATCATGCTAAGTAAAGAAGGTGTGGTGAAAGTAATCGATTTTGGCCTTTCTTGGATCAGGGATGAGCCCAAGGACCGAATTCAAGGCACGCCTGAGTATATGGCTCCAGAGCAGGCTAAGCACAAAATGGTCAATGAAAGGACGGATATTTATTCGCTTGGGGCCGCCATGTACAAAATGATTACTGGAAAACTTCCCCCGCCGTCCTTGAATGATGAAAACAAGCCTATTGAATTAAAGACCTGGCAAAAGCAATTCAAGCCCGTTGATTTGCTGATACCGACTTTAAACAAGAGTCTTGCTGAACTTATAAATAGGTGCCTGTCTTTTCAGGCCACCGCGAGGCCAGAAAGAATGAGCGAGGTCCAGGGAACCCTGGACAGATTAGTTGAAGAGCAACTCAAAAACCCGAATGATGGGCTTGCAGGTTTGGAGTGGTAGTTGATTTTTCAGGGTGGCAGATTGGAAATTTGACCTATGGCCAACCATCGCCATCTTGAAAATTCGATACTGGTCAGGAAGGGCGATCTTGTCCGGCTTATAATTGATGATTGTGGATTTGACCATAAAGACAAGGAAAAGTTGATTTTATTACTTGAGGCCATTTGCTCGCTTATCTTCATGGAATTTGTAGAGCCCCTTGAGGCGATGAAGTCTGCTTATTATTTTTTTGATCCTGATTCCGATCATTTGGTAATAAAAAAAACGATCAATAATAATCCCCCTGACACATCGATTGATATTTTGGAATCAGGTTTTGTAAAATTGATTGAACACGCCAATTTTAAAAAACTAACATGGGAAAATGTGCATCAGTGGGAACAGGAGTCTTCCAAGTCCTGGGGGCTGAATGTTCAGATTCAGCAGGAGGAATTTGACAGGCTTCTGATGTACTACAGGGGTGATACATATCTCCTCAGGCGGTCATCGAAATGGTGGAAGCCTTGGAAAAAAGAAAAAATCCCAACACCTGGTTTTTCCCGCTTTGCCATTTTTGTAAAAATGAAGCCTCGCATGAAGGATGATTCTTCCACTTTTTCAAATCATGTGATCCTCAAACTATTCAAGGATATTGCTAAAAATGAAATTCCCATGATTTTCCCTGGTGCAAAGGTGCGTCTTAATCGAATTGATCAAAGTATGATTGGATACCCCATCATCACGGGGTTAGGTTTGTTGCTTTATAATGTGATCGTGGGCATTTTGAAGTTGGGTCTTAGCGCATTGATGGGGATTACAATATGGCCTTTGGCCTTGGCCTTTGGAGGTTATGGATATCGTAGTTACTATAACTATGTGACCAAAAGGCAAAATTATGACTTGAGAATGACTAAGACCCTTTATTTTCAATCGCTTGATAGTAATTCAGGGGTAATAACCAGGCTATTGGATGAGGCTGAGGAACAGCAAAGCCGTGAAGCATTACTGGGATATTACTGCCTTCTTAAATATGCGCCTGATTCCGGTTGGACTACGACCCAGCTTGATGATTTTATTGAGCTCTTCTTTAACCAGCATTTTGAAAAAAAGATAGACTATGATGTTGTGGATTGTGTTAAAAAGCTTCAATCATTCGGGTTGGTTGAAACTTCCAATGAAAGATTGAAAGCTGTTCCTGTTGGGGAAGCCCTGACGAAATTGCAATCCCAATGGCCTCAAAGATTATTCGGAAAAAATTTGTTTTCCCGGTTTTTAAAATGATTTTTTGTTCATGAAAGGCTGGAAATGAAAAATCAAGACAGCGTGGTGGAAGATTGGATTTCGGAACGAATGTATCACATTGAATCATCAGGAATAAGAAAAGTCTTTGAGTTGGCTAAATCAATCAAAGATCCAATAAATTTGAGCATTGGGCAGCCAGATTTTGATGTCCCTGAGGAAGTTAAAAAATCCGCCAAGGATGCGATTGATTCTGGAAAGAATTCGTACACACTTACCCAGGGAATTCCGGAACTTAGGAGCCTGTTGCTGGGAAGGGTTAATAATCAGTTTCAAGGGGACAATCGAGATTTAATAATCACAAGTGGCACCAGCGGCGCGTTGGTTCTCGCTTTATGCTGCGTGGTTGACCCAGGGGACGAAGTTATTATTTTTGATCCGTATTTTGTCATGTACCCTCACCTTGTTTCACTTGCTGGTGGTAAATCAGTTTTTATTGACACTTATCCGGATTTTGAAATTGATATTAAGAAGGTTGAAAAAGCTATTACAAAGAAAACCAAGGTGATTCTCTTTAATAACCCTGCGAACCCCACAGGAAAAACTTATTCTCTTGAAACAGTCAAGTCGCTTGCAGAACTTGCTGAAAAGCATGGGATACTTTTGATCTCAGACGAAATATATAGTGTTTTTAACTATGATGGTGCGTTTCAGACTCCGGCACAATTTAATCGAAATGTATTGGTTTTGGATGGTTTTAGTAAATCCTATGGAATGACAGGTTGGCGAATGGGATATGCTCACGGCCCGATTAAATTAATCCAGGAAATGATTAAATTGCAGCAGTTTACATTCGTATGCGCCCCAAGTATGGTTCAGTATGCGGGAATCACTGCCCTTCAACAGGATATGTCCGGCTTTATCGAGGAATACAAACAAAAGCGGGATTTTCTGTTGAATGGTATTAAGGATTATTATGAAATTCCAAACGCAGGCGGAGCTTTTTATCTTTTTCCCAGAGCCCCGGGTGGAAATAGCACGGTTTTTGTGGAAAAAGCCATTCAGCACGACTTATTAATTATTCCAGGCAAAACTTTTAGTTCCGTTGACACCAACTTCAGGATAAGTTTTGCCGCAAAAAAGCATGTTTTAGAGAGGGGCGTTGAAGTGCTTCGTAAACTCTCAAAACTTTTTAATGATTAAAATCTAGGATTGTTTTCAGAGAAGTGTTGACTTATTGTGGTTGAACCCGCCAAAATGAATTAAGTCCTGATAATTTTTGGATTTAAAGATAACTTGCTAGGATATCGAAAGGAATTTGGATTATGTCAAGGTTGCTTTTAAAACTCGCTTTAGCCTCTTTGTTTTTAATATCCTTTACTTCCTTTGTTTCTTCGGCAGAAAACAAGCAAAATGTTTACACCGTGATTGTGGGTGTTAGCAAATATAAAGATGCTCAGATTAAAGAAAAACCAAAAGCTGAAGCTGATGCGATTGCTTTGTTTAAATTGCTAGCAGACAAAAACATTCTTGGTTTGACAAAAGACAATGGGAAGTTATTGCTTGGTGAGCCTTCAAAAGCAAAAGACTTGTCTGATTACACCTCTGAGGCTACTCGGGAAAATGTTATCGCAGCTTTGAAGTGGGTTTCTTCTAAAGCCACGCCTGATGACATGGTCATCTTTGGCTTTTTTGGCCAGGGTGGTCCAATGGGTGATAGTGGGGATCGTCGTTGTTATTTCACAAGTGACTCCACTTTTTTGGGCCGAGACAAAAACGCATTAGCTAGTAGCGACCTTGCTGACACACTTAAGACATTAAAGGCCGGCAAATTTTGTTCTTTTGTTGATATAAATTTCAAGGGATTTCAAGCGGGGCAGGGCAAAGCTGTTGCCGAGGCATCCCTTGGTGCCAATCCATATCAGGAATTTCTCGGAGAAGATGCCTCTGAAGACCATCTACCTCTTCCTGGGAGGGTTGTTTTTCTTGCTACCAATGGTTTATATCCCTCGGTGGAAGCGGACGACCATGGTGTATTTGCCAAGGCTGTCATTGAGGGGCTGTCGGGTGAAGCCGACAAAGAGGGTTATGAACCTGATGGCATGGTCACGGTAGACGAACTTGCTGAGTTTCTTGATAAAAAAATGACAGATTTGACAAAGCAATACGGCAAAACCAAGGAAGAAAAAAATCAGCCACATTGGGTTCTGGGCGGGAGAACAAATCATTTTGTCCTGACTCATAATCCTAAGGAGTTTGCAAAGGCAAAGGATCGTCTCGAAAAATTTGAAAAGATTGTCGCATCAAAAAAGATTCCTGAGGAGTTGAAATCTGAAGGAGTACTTTTACTTTCAAAAATGCCTAAACTTGAGGCTCAAAGAAATTTGAGAAGGGAATATCAAAATCTTGTGGACGGAAAGGTTGATGGTCCCGGATTTGAAGCTAAAAGAAACGAAATACTTGAACAAACAAAACTAAGCAAAGATAAAGCGGATGCTTTTGCCAAAAAGGTTCAACAAGCTATAGAGGTGATTCGTAAAGGTTATGTAAAGGATGTGAATCCGGGTGAAATGACTGCATGGGCGATCAAGGGTTTATATCGAAGAATTGAAGAAAAAATTCCTGATGGGCTCGCAGCAAAAATTAAGAATCCCAAGGATTTGCGTGAGCCTGATATTGTAAAAGTCCTTTCTGAAGCCCGTCTTCATCTTGGTAAAAGGGAAGATCTAGAAAATGGCAAGGATGTTGACATAACCCTGCAAAGGATGCTTGGTAATCTCGATCCGTACACAACCTATATCGATGGCGAAACCAAGGCTAATTTTGACAGAGATGTTCAGGGCAATTTCACCGGAATCGGGGTCCAAATTCGCAAGGATGCCGTATCTGAGATGCTATTGGTTGTCACGCCGATTAAAAATAGTCCTGCCTACAAGGCTGGAGTTATGGCTGGAGATATCATTTCCACAGTTATTCGTGAAGTAGACAGCGAGGGGAAACCATTGCCCAAACCTGAGGTTATATCGACAAAAGGAATGCAACTTTCTGATGCGGTTAAAAAGATCCTTGGAAAGCCAAATACAAAAGTGAAAATTGTTGTTCAACGCGAGGGGGTTGAAAAACCCATTGAATTTGAAATAAGCAGAGGGCGGGTTGAAGTTGAAACAGTATTGGGTTTTAAACGAAAAGATAATGATGATTGGGACTTCATGATTGATCCAACTTCAAAAATTGGATACGCCCGAGTCACAAGTTTTTCTAGAAATACCGCAAGAGACCTTTTGAAAGTCATGCGTGAACTTGTTTCCAAGGGGATCAAGGGTTTTGTTCTTGATCTTAGATTTAATCCGGGTGGATTGCTTGATAGTGCGGTTGATATTTCTGATTTATTCATAGGGGATGGGCTGATCGTTAGCATCAGGCCTCGTCAGGGAAGAGAGCAAAAGCATACTGGTGTTCTGGATGGAAGTCTTCTTGATTTTCCGATGGCCTGTCTTGTGAATGGCGGAAGTGCAAGTGGAAGTGAGATTGTTTCTGCCGCTGTCCAAGATCATCATCGTGCAATTATCATTGGGGAGAGAAGTTATGGCAAAGGTAGTGTTCAAAACATCCAGGCTTTTGGTGATGGTGAGTTAAAACTTACCATAGCCTCATTCTGGAGACCAAGTGGCAAGAACCTCAATAAATCCAGCACTGGTGGTAAGGATGAAGACGAGTGGGGTGTAAAGCCAGATATTGAGATCAAGCTCTCACGCAAGGAACGGGATGACTTGATGGATCATCAAAGAGATATCGAGGTTATCCAAAGAAAAGATAAACCGAGTCCGCCAGCCAGCAAAGATTTCAAAGATCGCCAGTTAGATGAGGCTTTGAAATATATCAAGGGCTTAATCTCTACAGTCAGTAATGAACCAGCCACTAAAAAGGCAAGCTAGATCTTAAACCTTTAGGTTTAATCTGTTTTTAACGAGAAAGCGTGATGATCCTTCAAAGGTTTATCACGCTTTTATTTTATTTGCTCCTGTTATTTGCCGACAGACTATTTTTGTTGCATGATCCTAATGTAGAAAGTGATCTTGGAATTCTTTAAAAGTTTTGTCCTTATTTTCATTTGGGGCACGGATATGAAAACGAAAATTATGGGTGTATCGATTTTAATGGCTTCAATTCTAGGCTTGGGAGGGTGTACCTGGGGAGATGGCAATGGTGGGTTCTTAAGGGGTGGGCATTCTAAAAAAACAGAAAATGCTTTTCCCGAAACTTATAACGGTGGAGAGGTGATTGTTCAGCAGGGAACTCCTGTTATTGAAGAAAGCGCACCTTATGTGATTAGCCAACAAGTTGCGCCAACTGCACCCGGCGTGTCTACTCAAACCGCGCCTCCACCACTAAATCCGCAAAATACTTTGCCACTGAGCCCAACTCCAAATAATGCTCCCGCTCCAAAACTTGTGCCTCAGGCTCAACCAACTCCAGCGAATCCAACCTCTAGAATAATCAATTAATTTGTTGGTTTTAAAGGAGTCAAGTTCATAAAACTTGGCGAAATCAAAATTTAAACCCAATCTTTGAAAGAAGATTGGGTTTATGGTTTTTCTCAGACTTATATCAAATGTCTAATTTTTGTTGATAAATTATTTGGAAATCAAATCCTCAAATGCCTTGGAGATTAAAAATGCTGTATCTGGCCCAAGACTATTAATTTCTCCGTAAGGGGCTTTTTTGTTTCCATATGCAAACGGTGCCTTTTCATCCCACTGTTTTTTTGGAATTATGTACCCGATTTCATCATTTGCCAGTCCGATTACGGTCTTATATGGGATGTTCCATTTTTGAAACCATTCAAATTCTGTGGGCGCATCTTCATAATCTGCTTCTTTTTCGGCAATTTTGGCAACTTTACCCAGAAGAAGTTCAGGATATATTTCACCCGGTATACACCCAATCCCAAGTTCTCCCAAGGTGATGGTACTTACTTCCGTTTTAGCTGCGGGGTGTTTTTCCTCACGCTTATTTAAATTAGGTGAACTGTTAAGTTTTAAATCCCAATCATATATCTCCCTTTTGAACACTCCCATTTGTTTCGCCAATCTGTAAATGGGATTATCAACAGGTAGTAAAATCTCTTTTTTGCGGATTGTTATCGGGGTTAGGGCGACTGGCTTTGCCTTTTTGAGGGAATTTATGCTGGCATCAGCCAATAAATGCCCGTATCTTTCTGTTTTTTCGAAGGTACCATCTTTTAATTCCACTCCCTGTTCATTTTTGATGGATAATTTCAATGATGTCATTAGTCCGCCTACAGCTCCCGTGAAAATTATGGCTTCACCTTTCGTCTTTTTTTTAATTTCCTTGATCGCATAACCAACGAAATCTGATGATATTTTTTTATTTCCACTTCCGAGGGTTTCAGGATGGCAATGCCAGAATAGAATAGTACCAAGAGGATTCTGGGTGTTTGCTTTGTTAAATCTTAATGTGACTAATTCATCCATCTTTACAAACGGTGGCCTTCCGTCATGAAGAAGGTCAGGTAATGAGACTTTTGCGATTGATGTGTCACATGGGGTAAGGTTTTTTTCAGCATTTCTAATGGTGTTAATTGTGATGTTTTTTATCGAATTCATGTAATCAGGGTCAGTGCCCGATTGAAAAGGGGTTTGTCCCCAAAGCCCCAGTGTATCCGGCCCCTCATGTGAATGTGTGCAGGAGAACATGACATTTTCATAATCCTTTAATTCCTTGCGCATCTCATCAACTTGGTCTTTAAACAAACCAATTAAATCCGCGCACACAAAAGCATATTTTTTCCCGTCCGCTCGGAGTACAAACACTCGGGTAAAAATTGGGTCAGATACCCCCTCCGCTTTACGGTTGTGGCCGAACCCTGCTATGTAAACCGGTTTTATTCCCAAGTTTGGGGTTATGTCCCCATCGGAAAATCCAATCGAAAGTTTTGAAACGGAATTGTTTTCAGAATATGAATTAAATGGGAATGATAAAATTATCATTAAAACTGTAAACGAAAAAACTATCCTTATGTTAAATGGCATCCGCTTATATCTCCGTGATTTCTCAAAGCAAATGTTCCTAATGATTATTTGTTATTTCATAGTTTTGATTATTTTGCAACGGATTATATCGATTACTCTTGTTGCTTCAGGTAAACAAAGAATAGGATTAAGTAGTCGATGCTTCGTTAATTAGTCAAATGGTCAGGGCGAGGACTGCCAATGTTTTGCAATTTAAGGCTTCTTCAAGTTGTTATGCTTTGCCTGATCTGGGGTTCAGTTTATGGATTCCAGGATTCAAAACAGGTTCAAATAAAAAAGTGGATTGAGGAACTTGGTGATGGGGATTTTAAAACCCGCGAAACTGCCCATAAGAATTTATGGAAAGCTGGAAGTGACGCTGAGGAACAATTAAAAGCCGCTTTGAAAGCTGAAGATGCTGAGATTCGAAAACGATCCTTGGAATTATTGGAGAAATTTAAATGGGGTATTTATCATGATTCGCCAATAGCCATCGTAGATTTAATCAACGCATATCAAGCCGGGAATTTGCAGGAAAAAGAAAAGTCAATTGCCAAGCTTATTGAAATGGGTGGCCAAGGTGTCAAGTCCGCCATTAAGATCATAAACGCCGAGGAACAGGAGGAGGTAAGGAATTCCGTTTTATCATACGCTTCCAAAGTGGTTAATAAAGTGGTTCCTTATTTGATTGAAAAAAACGAGTTTAAATTTCTTGATCAAGTTTTACAGATGATGCTGGAGAATAGGGCTGAAGGCGTTTTTTCTAATTATGCGGTTTATTCCCTGCTTACATCCTCAACCGACAAATCAATCAATCTGCTGTCCAAAAATAAATCCCCCAAGGTTACTGAGGAAATAAACAATGAGATTCTTGCTTATTTGCATCGAAGTAAAGGGAACGGTGAAGACGCGATTAAATTTGCAAAGGCTTCCAAGAATCCGGAGTTATACACCCAGTTGCTGTTAGAGGGTTCTAAATGGAAAAATGTATTGGAAACAGATCATTTTCCAGACGACTTGCTTCTGGGAAAGCTTGGGTACAAAATTGCCATGCATCGCCTGGCAAATGACAGGGCTCAATTTGATAAAGAGTGCAAAAACCTTGCTGAAATCGCGGATGAGCTTTCAGGAAAAGACAAGAACATTGTGGAATCAACGGAGCAGCTTTTTCAGGCTGCCAAAATCGCCTTGTTGAATTATAAATTGCCCGAAGGCCTTGATTATCTTTTAAAAAACAAAAAAAGAATGATGATGGTGGAGCTTTATGCAAGTCGTTTTGAGTTCGAGAAAATCAAGTCATTGGTCAGCGAAGCCAAATCTCAAAACTCCAAGGATGCGCCTTCCCTCGAGATTTATTGGGCAAAACTCCTTCATGGATTGGGTGAAAAGGAGCAGGCAATAAAAATAATGGATCATTACAGTTCCCGGTTGGCAGATAATGCCGAGGGTGATTGGCCATTAAAGTTGGTGAATACTTGGGTGCTTCTTAAAAAAAAGGACCGTGCATTTGAAGATGCCTCCAGGTATTTGCAAAAGATGGAGCATCGTGAGGCTTCCGGAAGGATGTTAAACAAGATTTTTGGTGATGATTCTGAGTATTATGATCCACTTTTTCGATACTATTTTAAAAGAAATAACAATGAAACCGCGCGGAATGTGATTGCCAAGCTGAATGACTTGCACGAAAAAAAAATCGACCCCAAGGAAGTTGAAAAGCTCGTTGATGATTTTTTGGATCATGCTTCAACTGTGACGTCCGAGGAAAGCTTGAGTTTGAAAAATTCCTCGTACGCCATTCTTAAAAAATATGGTTTGACTGAAAAACTCAAGGGGTTGGTGGAAAAGTTTGGCAGTGAGAGCGGATTGGTTTTTCTTGGTGATTTATATGCGGAAAATAAGGATTGGGTTAGGGCTCGTGATGCTTACAAGCTCGCTTGGGAAAAAGAAAAATCCAAGCCTTTGATAGCATTTTTGATTTCAAAAATGGAAGAAAAGATGGGTGATAAAACCCAATCTTCCAAATGGGGTGATCTGGCTAATTGGATTCCACTTGGAAATGATCAGGTGAGGCTTGAATATGCTTATGCCTTGGGGAAAAGAAGTTTTTCTGATGAGGCTTACTCCCAATTTGATTTGATTTCCAAGACAGGTGAACCTGGTTCCTATGCTGTTGGAGCTTCTTCTCGAGCTTTGG
>SYCV01000229.1 GCA_005786805.1 Planctomycetia bacterium
ATGAAAGACCCAGTGTTTTCTCCTACTCCTACTCCTACTCATACATTACATCCGCCATCAACTGTAAATCCAACACCCAAAATTATTCCCGACTCTAAACCTGCGCCTATTCCTAAAACAAATGATGTTAATTTGATTCCCCCACCTCCTGATCCTATTCCCAAGGATAAGCCCACAACTCCGGGCACCGGTACTGGAACAGGCAATGGCCCAAATTTATTGATCCCGCCCGCAAATAACTCTCCATTACCAGATGGCATGGTAAGCGCTGGTCCTTGGCGTGGCATAAACACCAACCCCATTCAATCAGCGGCGCAAATACTTAAACCCATGAAATCAAAATAAAGAGATCTGATTTATTTATCTGGCGATAAGGGACGTTGCCAATTGGCCTATAACTGTTAAAAACAGCATAAAAAAGCCTAGAAACATGAGGGCAAGCCCACCCCAATGATATGGGGTTTGGATTTGTACCAGTGATTGGGAAATTGATTCAACCATTCCTCTTGAAAATGTTCCTGCAGGGTTATTGAAATATATCGCAGCATGATTAAAGAATGGAAAAACTTCGATTTCCATTCTTTCCTCAATTCCATTTATTGGATTGACCAAAACATACAAGTCTCCAAATTTTTTATAACTAAATCCTGATTGCTCCAATGCATTGACAAGTATCGAATCAAAAACACCAGCTTCGACATTGTAAAAACAAGTCCAACATCTCCTGCGATAAATCAAAATAAAGGAAAGAATCAAGACCATGAAGAAATATGCCATCCATACAAATATCCAAAACCATCTGGACCCTTCCAGGGATGCAAGCGGCATAACCCCATCCCCTGTCAACCAATACCTCCGCCAAGATTCATGAACTGAGGTTATGACCGCGGGAAATCCGACAAAAATCAAACCAGATCCTGCAAATAATAACGCGATGAAATCCCAGGAACCGCCTATGACCGCCGGCCTGCTATGGCGACTGATTCCACCCACCCAAATCAGGTAAACCGAGACAGGCAAAAATAAAATCAAGAGTATCACGAGGCATCCTCTCCAGATAACTCGACAGGGAAAATCACAAGATCTTTGCCTACCTATGGCATGAAACCATTTTATCGATTCTAATATCAATAAGGCTATCGATTATTATTTTCACACGCAACTCATAACAGGGGCGATTTTTAATGGCCATGCGATATAGAACTCTAGGAAAAACGGGGCTTAATGTTTCAATCATTGGTTTTGGCGCCGCACCCCTTGGTGGCGTTTATGGGCCTTTCAGCGAATCCGAATCAACCCAAACGGTGCATCAGGCAATCGACAAAGGCATCAATCTATTCGACACCAGTCCATATTATGGTATCAAACTTGGTGAAGAGGTTCTTGGGCGGGCCCTGAAAGGCGTGCGGGACAAAGTGATTCTTGCAACCAAGTGCGGCAGGATCACCAAGACCGATTTTAATTTCAAGGCCGACTTCATTGTGAAAAGCATGGAGGAGTCTTTAAAGCGACTTCAAACCGACCATGTGGACATATTCCAGGCACACGACATAGAATTCGAGCCGGACCTTGACATGGTTTTCACCGAGACTTATGAGGCACTCCAGAAACTTAAAAAACAGGGCAAATGCCGTTTCATTGGAATGACAGGTTACCCGCTTGGATGCCTGAAAAAAGCATTGGAATCCTGCTCATTGGATGTATGCATAAGCTACTGCCATTGCACATTGCTGGATCAATCCATGTTAAGTGAATTGGTTCCTGTTGCGGAACGCAGGGGAACTGGGATAATGAATGCAAGCCCCCTTGCAATGGGCATGCTGACATTAAACCCACCCGAATGGCACCCAGCCCCCGTTGATGTAAAGGAAGCCGCCATGAAAGCAGCGCAATTCTGCAAGGCTCGAGGCAGTGACCTTTCATTGCTTGCAATGCAATGGGTACTCCAACAGGAAAAAGTCGCGACAACATTCGTAGGCATGTCGAGGTTGAAAGAACTGGAAATAAATCTCAAGGGCTTGGAAAGTAGTCCTGACCCGGTTTTATTGGCTGAGGTGAACAAAATCCTTGCGCCTGTTCAAGGCCGTTGCTGGCCCAGCGGACTTTGGGCGGCGGAAGCATAAAAGTAAAAATGAGGTCGTGATGATTTACAAAAACACTTTGATTATTTTCTTGATCTTGGTAATCACCAATCAAATCCAGGGCCAGGGGTTAACTCCTTCACAAGCCATGGAAAAAATGCAAGTCCCTCCCGGTATGGAAGTGCGATTAGTCGCCAGCGAACCACAGATTCGCCAGCCATTGAGCATGTTTTTCGACTCCAGGGGCCGTTTGTGGGTGTTACAGTATTTACAATACCCCAATCCCGCGGGCTTAAAGGCTCTCAAACAAGACCAGTACCTTCGCACCGTCTGGGACAAGATTCCTGAACCACCCCCCAAAGGCCCCAAAGGCGCGGATAAGATCACCATTCTTTATGATCGGGATGAAAAAGGATTTTTTAGAAAATCAAAGGATTTCATCACGGGATTAAACCTGGCGTCTGGAATGATCTGGGGTCATGATGGACTTTTTGTGGTGCAACCACCTTATCTGCTTTTTTATCCCGACAAAAACCATGATGACATGCCAGATGGCGATCCCCAGGTGTTGCTTGAGGGATTTGGCATGGAAGATTCACATGCCTACGCGAATTCACTGCAGTGGGGACCGGATGGCTGGCTTTATGGCGCCCAGGGCAGCACTGTGACCGCAAAAATTCGTGGTCAGGAATTCCAGCAGGGAATTTGGCGCTATCACCCCATCACCAAGGAATTTGAACTATTCTCCGAAGGAGGGGGTAATACATGGGGCCTCGATTTCGACAAAACTGGCCAGATAATCGCGGGCACCAACTATGGTAATTTCACCATGCTTCATCAGGTCCAGGGTGCCTACTATGTAAAAGGTTTTTCCAAGCATGGCCCACTCCATAATCCACATACTTATGGCTATTTTGACCACATGCCTTTTAAAAACTTCAAAGGCGGCCATGTCACCAATGGCGGAATCGTTTATCAGGCGGACCTTTACCCCCAGGAATACCGCAACCGATATATCGCTGGCAATCTCCTTTCCAACACACTTTACTTTCACGATATTGAAACAAGGGGATCCACCTTTGCCGGAAAATTTGGAGGCGACTTCCTAGTTGCAAATGACCCATGGTTCAGGCCAGTGGATTGTTTCCAAGGCCCGGAAGGGGCGGTTTATGTGGCTGACTGGCATGATAAACGCGCGGCTCACCTAGATCCCGTGGATAATTGGGATCGCACCAATGGGCGAATCTACAAGATTGTTCCCAAAGGCTTCAAAGAGATACCTGAATTTGACCTATCCCAAAAAAACAGCAACGAACTTATCGCGCTTCTTTCTCATAAAAATGCTTGGTACACCAGGGAAGCCCGGAGGCTACTGGCGGAAAAGAAAGACCCCCTCATTTCTGATTCCCTAAAAAAGATCGCACGATCCAACCAAGGAAGTACCGCACTTGAGGCACTTTGGGCCCTTGCAGGGGCTCAGGGTTTGGAACCGGCATTCCTTCTTGAATTACTGGATCACCCATCCCCTTCGATACGCGAATGGTCGGTAAGACTGCTGGCGGACAAGCGCGCACTCTCACCCGCCGCTATTACAAAATTGGTTGATATGGCACGAACAGAAACAAGTCCAATCGTTGCGTCGCAACTAGCATGTTCCGCGCGAAGATTACAACTTGATGGGGCATTGCAAATCGCAAAGGCGCTTTACCACCAGGATCAATTTGTTCAAGATCCTTATATACCCCTGCTTCTTTGGTGGGTTGTCGAGGACCAGTCCATAAGCGGGAGGTCCCAGATACTAGACTGGTTCAAGGATCCCACATTCTGGGAAAAAGTCATAGTCAGGCAAAATCTTTTGGAACGCATCGCCCGGAGATGGGTGAGCGAAGGTACCGAACCTGACTGGAACGCCTGTGCTCAATTATTAACCCTTGCGCCAAACGAGGAAGACCAAAAAAAGGTTCTCTCTGGTATCGAAAAAGCCCTTGAAGGTAGAAAGCTGGCATTGGTTCCCACACCTCTGCAAAAACCACTTCAACTGCTTAGGGAAAAGAATCCCAAAAGCAGGGAATTACTAAGGTTGGCTTTTCGGCTGGGAGATTCAAAAGCGCTTTCGGAAGTTACAAGCATCGCTTCAAACCCTTCGCTTCCCACATCCGACCGGATCTTTTCAATCGAACTTTTGGGGCAATTGGGTGACGCCGGGAATCTTCCGGTTTTCCTGAACGCCTTGGAGGCCAAAACCCCGGATAATGTCCGGCTTGCCGCCATCAATGCTATGCAATCAAGTGCGGATGATAAGTTAGCCATCAAACTATTGGAGTTATACCCATCACTACCGGCAAACTTGAAATCAAAATCACTGGCATTATTAACCCAAAGACCAAACTTTTCACTTTTACTAATGCGGAATGTGGATGCAGGAAAAATTCCAAAGACCGAGGTAAGCATTGATCTTGCCCGCGCAATGGCCTCGCATAAGGAGGAAAAACTCCTTGGGCTTCTGACAAAACACTTTGGCAAGGTTGCTCCTCCAAGTCCCGGGGAGAAAATAGCCCGTATCAGTTATGTCAATCTGGTGATCAATCGAACAAAGCCGGATATTGAAAAAGGAAAGGCGCATTTTCAAAAGCAATGCGCAAACTGCCACATGCTGTTTGGCCAGGGCAACAAAGTAGGCCCGGACCTGACCACCGCGGACCGTCAATCTTTACTTCCCCTAATAACTCATGTGGTTGATCCAAGTGCTCACATACGGCCTGAATTTGTCGCCCAGGTGGTGGAAACCAAGGATGGCAGGACACTCACCGGCCTTCTCGCTGAGGAAAACACAAGTTCAATAACCCTGCTAGACGCCAAAAATCAACGATTGGTGTTGGCCAAGGATAAAATTGAATCCATGACCAGCTCACCCAAATCAATCATGCCGGAGAACATCCTTGATACCCTTTCAGACCAGGATATTGCTGATCTTTTTGCTTATTTAAGGGATAAATCCCCACCCAAGCCTTGAAATCATGGATAACGGAACATATTGATGTAATAGGTTCCTTAAATGATTCGAGGCTGAAAATGAACTGGAATAATGATCCTCTGCTTGGCTCATTACGACATCAACTAGTTAACCATAAGTTGTACCAACTTCTTGATTCACCAATTGCGGTACGAACTTTCATGCAACATCATGTATGGTGTGTCTGGGATTTTCAATCGCTTTTGAAAGCACTCCAAAACAGTCTTACCTGCACTAAAATCCCATGGGTCCCATCCAGCGACCTGTTGACACGCAGGCTTATAAATGAAATCGTACTGGGAGAGGAGAGTGATGAAGATGGCATGGGAGGATATCTAAGTCACTTTGAACTTTACCTGAAGGCAATGCGAGAAATTCATGCGGATACATCATCCATTGATAATTTCATCAACTTGCTTCGTGAGGGAGGAACATTCGAGGAGTCTCTTGCTAAAGCCGCCGCCCCTTCCTGCGTTATACCTTTTGTAAAACAAACCATCAACCTGGCACAGTCGGGCTCATTGCATAAAATTGCCGCGGCATTCACGCTTGGTAGGGAAGATCTACTCCCGGATATTTTCCTTAAGATTCTCTCAAAAATCTCGGAACGGTACGATTTTAGCCATTCAATTTTAACCTATTACCTTGACAGGCACATCAAGCTTGATGGTGATGAGCATGGCCCCATGGCAATCGCAATGCTTGACAAAGCCTGCGATGGATTAAAGTTTAGAGAGGAAGAGGCATTGACTGCCGCCAAGAATTCCCTTCAGGCCAGACTTGACCTTTGGGATGCGATCTGCATCAAAATAAAATCATGAGGTGACAGGCTAACATTTGTTGGAGGCAAGATATTCCCTAGCCTTGAATACGGCCCAAAGCATGACCTGGCCAATTTCATCCCTGCATTGCGCGTATTTAAAATTTTCAAGACTTGAGTCATCAAAGGCTTTTGGATCCTTGAAAGGCATTGGAATACGCTGGGATGCACCCCTGACACTCGGACAGGATGCATCGGCTTCATCACAAACCAACAATGCAATGAATGATTTATTTGGATTATGAGGGTCACTATAAATCTTTGAAAACTCCCTGCTTGCCATTGAATTGACACCCATGCGGGGAAGATTACCCCAACTTACAATATAAATCGGATTGGATTCGCCTGAACTCCCCATCGGTGCATTTTCATTTGTAGGCTCAATCACAACACCGATCTCCTGCAAAGTGCGAATGGTTCTGGGGTTGAAAGCACTGGGAGTAGTTCCACCGGAATAAAAACGCAACTCATGTATACCGTGATATGCCGCAGCGATGTTCCCCATGGTTGAGGCAAGCATGCTTCGCCTGGAGTTACCGGTACAAATGACAATAATCGCAAGCTCATTATCCGGAACAAATTGTGAGACAATGGCTTCAAATAAGCGCTCACCGTCTTTCAAATGGCCGGGGGAAATCAAATTGAAATGGGAGGAAAGCAAATCGCAATGGGAACGAACCTTGGGAAACAAAAAATCTCTTCCAGTTTGGATACCCATGAAATTGAAACCTTTCGTATTCATTCCAAAGTTAAAATCACTTAAAAACAGTTAACCTTGAATATTCACTGATCAGGATACCGGGTATCCCAGGCTTAAAATAATTTTGATAACACCAAAGTCATCCAATTCTATGGATCTACTTCCAATACAATCCATGGCCATCACAGGATATACCGATCAAATTAAAATCCGATACATGCCTCTCAAACAGTTTGAAATTTTAAAATTTCCAGCTTTTCAGGAATATAGGTCTCAATTTTAATTTCCCCATCCAGTACCGCCAGATAAGTGGGAAAAGTCTCTGTCCAGCAACCACTATTGTAATAAAGCACATCATTACTTGAAATTTTTATCGCATGGTGAGTATGCCCACAACAAACCAAATTACAACCAAGTTTTCGGGCAAGCCTTACCGCACCTTGTTCGATTTTTTCGGCATTTCGAAGGAATATTTTGCTGCCCTTTTTTGCAAACTTAGCAAAAGTGTGAGAAGTATCAATCTTTTGGAGCATGCAATAAAAAAAATCAGCAAATTTTGTCAACCATGGATGGTTTTCAATAAACTCATCGAAAATATTCCCATGTAATGCCAGTATTTTTTTCCCTCCACTCTTGAACACATACTGTTTTTCAAAGTTGACACCTAATAGTTGAGAGATAAATTCAACAGAACCATCATGATTACCATGGATCCATGTGATATCAATGAAACCAGAAAGCTTACGGATAGCGGAGAGCACCTTCCAATGGTTTTTTTTTAGTCTTCGAAAATCAATTGAATCAAACACATCCCCATTAAGAATAATTCTCGAAGTCTGAATTATTCCCATGCGAATTTGGTCAAGAAAGACCAACAGGTCCATTGCTTGGCAATTATCACTCCCCAGGTGAATATCCGAAATAATAATGGCATCAAGGCAAGGTTGCATTTGCTCTCCTTTATAAATAAGAACCAGTGAGCGGAATCTTACCTTCATGACAAGTATTTGTCGGGAATTAACAAAGAATAATGCGTGTTATTAAAGTTAAAAAATCATGAAGTGAAACAGAAAAATTCAGGGTGAGACCGACCCTGAATAGGTAGGCGGATTAAAAAGCTTGAGGACTAGTTATTCCTTGAACCGGTATCCCAATCCCCTGACGGTCTCGATCATGTCCATGGATCCGAGCTTTTTTCGGAGTGTCTTGATGTGGACATCAATGGTTCGTTCAAGAACTATGGCCCCCTCGCCTATCGCGCTATCCATCAAATGCTGTCGGGAAAAAGCGCGCCCGGGACTGCGAAGCAAACATTCAAGAAGTCTGAATTCAGTCGGAGTCAAGTCAAGCTCTTCTTCCTGCACAAACGCGCGATGCCTGGCCATATCGACCTTGACCTGCTTATGCACGATTAATTCCCCGGCGACTTCTTCAACGGGTAATTCTGACCTTCGTTGCAATGCCTTGATTCGCTGCAACAAAACCTTGACACTGAAAGGCTTGGTGACATAGTCATCCGCCCCAAGGGAAAACCCGACAACCTGGTCTGTTTCTTCGGACTTGGCGGAAACCACAATCACCGGTATGGCCTTGGTTTTCTCATTGCTCCGCAATTCCCTGAGTATTTCAACCCCGTTGATACCGGGAAGCATGATATCCAGCAGAATAATGTCAGGAATTTCCTGAGCCTTCCGAAGACCATCCTGCCCATCATGGGCAACCATCACCTCATAACCATCACGATCAAGATTGTACACCAAGGCATCGACAAGTGCTTTTTCGTCCTCAATAACAAGGACTTTGATGCCATTCCTTACTTTTGGTGCCGTAACCGAAGTTGATGGCTTTTGCTTTTTTACATCTTTCACGAAATTTACCCCAGTATTCACGATTGACCATCCAATTCCTGGACACGATGCCTGACAATTTCACCCTCCACCAGATAAACCACATCCTCCGCAATGTTGGTGGCATGGTCGGCAATCCTCTCGATGTGCCTGACTGCGGAAAACATGGACAAACCATGCTGAATGTTCAATGGAGATTCCTTCATCAGCTTGATGATTTCCTGGATGATCTGGTTGTTGTAACGATCCACCTCATCATCCATGCGGACAACCATAAGCGCTTGCTTCACATCAAGGTTCACAAAAGCATCAAGGCTTTGCCTGACCATGATGGTGGTCATGTCCGCCATGCGCTGCAATCCTTCCGGGATGGGAAACAAAGGCGGGGTGCAAAGTTGTATCGCCCGTTCAGAAATTTCCTCAGCCAAGTCACCCATGCGCTCGAGATCGGTAATGATCATCATTGCAGCAGTACACCTGCGCAAGTCGCCTGCGACTGGCTGATGAAGAGCAAGAATTTTAAGGCAATCCTCATTGATCTGATTTTCTTCCTTGTCGATCTGCACATCGCCCTGGATGACGCTCCTTGCCATATCCGGGTTTCTATCCCGAAGTGCTGTTATGCTTTGGGAAAGAGCCTTTTCAACAAGACTGGCTAACCCTAGGATGTTTTTTTGCAGATCATCCAAATCCCGCTCAAGATGCTTTGACACCTGACTTAGCCCCCCGTGTTGATCAACCAAATCTACCCGTGATATAGTCCTCTGTTTGTTTTACCTGAGGTCGGGTGTAAAGATGATCCGTAGGACCAACTTCCACGATTTTACCCTGATAAAAGAATGCTGTTTGATCAGAAACTCTGGCCGCCTGCTGCATATTATGTGTGACGATGATGATCGTATAATCCCGCTTAAGTTCAAAAACCAAATCCTCGATGCGAGCGGTTGATGCGGGATCGAGTGCACTAGCGGGCTCATCGAGTAAAATAACCTCTGGATCAGTGGCAAGAGCCCTGGCAATACAAAGCCTCTGGGCTTGACCACCAGAAAGATTCAACGCGGATTGGTTCAGCCTGTCCTTGACCTCATCCCACAAGGCAGCGTTTTTCAGGCATCTTTCACAAATCTCATTAAGGACCGCGCTATTTTGGATTCCAGCAACCCTGGGACCATAAACCACATTTTCAAAAATGGACTTTGGGAAAGGATTGGATTTCTGAAACACCATGCCAACCCTTCTACGCAGATCCACCATGTTAAGGGAACGCCGGTATATATCCTCATTATCCAATAAAATCTCACCGGTATGACTTGTGCCCTCAACAAGGTCATTCATCCGATTCAAGCAGCGGAGAAAGGTTGACTTCCCACAACCCGAAGGCCCAATGAGTGCGGTGACCGATCTTTCTGGAATCGACAAGTTGATGTTAAACAATGCCTGATGGGTGCCATACCAGAAGTTCAAATTATTGATTTTATACTTGGGAGAACTGTTGTTTTGAGGAGTAAGTTCACGACCATTAAGATTTCGCTCTGTAAGGATAGCGGCGTAAGAGGTGGTTGCCATTGGAAAAAAATCCTTGCTCATTAAAACTTCAAGATTCAAATTCATGTTGAGATAGTATCCTAATCCATGATTGTGAAGAAATGATGAAGAAACGGTGATGTTATGATTCTGTTTTTCCTTACCCAAATTTCCTTTACCCTTTGCTTGATAATCCTTTAAGATTACTACAATCATAATTTTCTCATTCTCATGGAGTATTTCCCAATGAAACAGTTTGTCACAATCGCCTGTTTTTTGGCATTTTTTTATAACTTCCTTATTGCAGCTGATGACTATGTGCTTGGAATCGATTCTCAGCCCAACCCTAACATTCCAAAAGGCAAACTCGAAAAATCCGAATGGAAAAGCAATATCTTTCCCGGCACCACTCGAGATATGGCAATTTATGTGCCCGCACAATACGACGGGAAAACTCCTGCCGCCATTATGATTTTTCAGGATGGTAGCAGTTATGCGAACGAAAAAGGGCAATTCCGAGTACCAGTTGTCTTTGACAATCTGATCCACAAAAAGGAAATGCCTGTGACAATTGGAGTATTTCTAAACCCCGGCACCATTCCAGCTTCAAATCCCAAGGAAAAAGGCCGTAGCAATCGCAGCTTTGAATATGACACCCCCTCAGACCAATACGCGACTTTCCTTGAAAAGGAAATTCTGCCTGAAATCGAAAAAAAATATAATGTTCGAAAAGATCCCGCCGGAAGGGCTATCTGCGGAATCAGCAGTGGTGGGATTTGCGCCTTCACCGCGGCTTGGGAACGGCCTGACTTATTTGGCAAGGTTCTTAGCCATGTTGGTAGTTTCACCAATATTCGCGGTGGCGATGTCTATCCCGGTTTGATCCGCAAAACCGAAAAGAAACCCATTCGTGTATTCCTTCAGGATGGAAGCAATGACCTTGACAACCTTCATGGTCATTGGCCGCTAGCGAACCGCTCCATGGCTGCGGCACTCAAATTCGCCAAATATGATTTTGTATATGTTGAAGGTGATGGAGGACACAATGGAAAGCACGGCGGTGTTATTCTCCCTGAGTCCCTTCGCTGGCTTTGGCGCGAATAAATCTCCCTCGTCACCAATTTAGGAACCAAACATGAATAGATTGCTTTCTTTCCTTGTATTGCTTTTCATTTGCACCAATGGATTTTCACAGGATATCCCACTATCCCAAATCATCATTCCCAAAGAAGATTGGAAAAAGGCTTCTTTAAACAATATTGACGGATCTTTCTCCGCAATCACATCAGATTCAGAGGGATCTTTATTCCTTGCAAACTCCAAGACCAAGTCAATATTCACCATCGATCCAATGAATAAAGTCACTGAAGTTGTGACGGGAATGTCCGCCCAGGCCCTTGCTGTTGATTCAATGGGCGGGATTTATATCGCCAGTGATTCGAACATTTTTTATGCTTCCAAAGGAAACGCCAAAGCTTCCAAGATAATCGATGGGATGGAATGTGTGGCGATTTGCACCTTGAAACAAGGCAAATGCTATGGGGCGGCTCCCAGTGAAAAAGCCATCTATCTCTTCGAAAAAACTGGTGCCAAAAAGAAAGTAAGCACCGAAAATGTCGGGGTTATTTCACTTGCTGTCTCCAATGATGAAACCACATTATTCGCAGGAAGTACGGATGGAAAGTCTGTATTCACATTTAGAATTGAACAAAATGGTGAATTATCAGCCAAGGATCGATATGTGGCCCCAAGGAAACCGCGGGAAGGGATCGCAGGTTCCATCCCTGGCATGACACTTGACAAGGCAAATCGCATTTATGCTGCAACTTCACTTGGGGTTCAGGTTTTCGATCCCACCGGAAGATTATGCGGAGTTTTACTTCAGCCCGATTTTCCGAAATTCGCGGATGCCATAGCTTTTGCCGGGCCTGATAAAACCACCCTTTATGCATTGGTCGGACAGAAACTTTACACAAGGAAAATTCTATTTCCCGCCAAGTGATGTTTAATCCTTGGTATGAGGAAATCTGACGGTGAAAGTAGTGCCTTTACCGGTCTGGCTTGTTGCGGAAATGGTGCCTTTCATTGCAAGCACCAAGTGCTTGACAATTGATAAACCAAGCCCAGTTCCACCAACTTCACGAGATCTGGCTTTATCAACCCTGTAGAACCTTTCAAAAATTCTGGGCAGGTCCGCCTCGGGAATACCCATCCCATTATCACTAACCTGGATTATCACGAATTTATTTTCCAACCCCCACTGGATTTTGATGGTACCACCCTGCCCTGGAGTATATTTAACCGCATTATCAACCAGGTTATCCAATATTTGCACAAAGGCCTCTTCATCCAGAAAACATTCCAGACTCTCCCCAGGAGCAAAACTACCTTCCATCGGACTGGCACTGATCTCAATTGACCGTTGTAAAGCCCGATCACGATGCCTTTTGGCACATTGCTCCACCACTTCCCTGACGGGTACCCAAATAAACTCGAATAATTCCGTTTCCGCCTCCATTCTTGCGATACTAAGCAAATCAAGAATCAAGCTATTAAGCCTTTCAGATTGCTCAAGCACTTGCTCCAAAAAACGCATCCTGTTTTCACCATCATCAATCGCGCCATCCAAAAGAGTTTCCGCACATACTTTGATAACCGCCAAGGGGGTTTTCAACTCATGGGACACATTAGCGACAAACTCCTGCCTCAACCTCTCAAGCCTTCTTAATTCGGTTGTATCATGCAGCACCAAAACGGCTCCACGCGTGGGATTACCTGGTAAACGAGCGGCATGAAGTGTGAGACTGCGGTTCCCGGATGCGGTCAGGTTTAATTCCTTGCGTTTGGGTTCGGGTTGCCTTAATGCCTCCTCAACAAGGTCCATCATTTCCCTGTTTCTAACAAGTTCCCAAAGCCTTTTGCCTTCCAAGGCATGAAATTGAAGATCTAAAAGAACCAAAGCGCGATCATTCACATAAAGAACCCTTTGGCTGGCATCAAGGGCCACAACCCCCTCGACCATGCCGCTTAAAATGGTTCGCAACTGCTGCCTGTCCTCCTCAAGCCTGCTGACTTTATCCTCAAGCCTTTCAGTCATTCGGTTAAAGGATCGCATCAAATTCCCAAGCGTGCCCTGGTCGTCTGATAAAATGCGTTGATTATCATCCCCAAGCCCTACTCTCTGAATTCCGATTGATAATTCCTCAAGTGGGGAGGCAATAATTTTGGAAAGACGATTACTCTCGAGGGCAATTAATATGAAACCTATGAATGCCAGGAAAATGATTATTTTGAAAATCTGCATCCTATCCAGATCAGTTTGAAATAAAAAAACACCAAGAATTATTATAATTCCAAGGAAAACAAGGGAAAATGGGATAAAAACCTTTTGGAACATAATATCATTCAGTTTTCATTCGAAAATAGTGATCCAGAAAAGAAGCTTGGTGTAAAAAGTTTCGCTTCTGGAAATAACATCGTTATTATAAACAATATTTCAATCGATTCTAAAACTTCTTTACCTTTGGTGGTAAATTTCGTTGGCATTATTTTAAAAGTGACTGGAAAATAAAAACTTCTTCAAACCTTAACTTGCCCTAATGCAATTATTAAATTAATTGTAGGACTATCGAGTTAGTTTGAAGCTTAATACAAAGGAATATCATCATGTTTTTGAAGCGCATTCTTACTTTGCTTTCATTTTTGACAATACTTTCAATTGGTTGCGGTGGAAAAAGCGACTCAGATACGAAAAAAGATAAAAATGATTCAGTCAATTCAAAAAAATCCAGCGAAACGCCCAAGAATAAGGATGCAATTAAAGGTGAAATTAAAGCCGATGGGTCCAGTACTGTACTGCTGATAGCCCAAGCGGTTGCAAGCGAATACTCCAAGTCCAACCCGAATGTCAAAATATCAGTGGGGCGTTCCGGTACAGGTGGAGGTTTCAAGAAATTCGCGGCTGGAGAAATCGATATCACCAACGCTTCCAGACCAATCAAAGCTGAAGAGAAAGCCTTGTGTTTAAAAAACAACATCGAATATTTTGAATTTCAAGTTGCCTGGGATGGTCTTTCGGTGGTCATAAACAAGGAAAACACATGGGCCAAGAATATGACCGTTTCACAGTTGAAGGCGATTTGGGATAAGGATTCCAAAGTTGAGAACTGGAGCGATGTTGATCCAACCTGGCCCAAGGAAAAAATAAAGCTTTTTGGCGCCGGTACCGATTCTGGAACCTTTGACTTTTTCACTGAAGTTATCAATGGCAAAGCCGGCCTTAGCCGAACCAACTATCAACCAACCGAGGATGACAATGTCACCGTGAATGGGGTTGCCAAGGACAAATATGCATTGGGTTATTTTGGACTTGCTTACTACGAGGAAAACAAGGAGAAACTTGGTGTTGTCTCTGTTGCTAAAAAAGAGGGCGACAAGTTCATTAGTCCTAATGAAGTAACTGTTATGGATAAAACCTATTCTCCTCTATCAAGGCCGTTGTATGTGTATGTCAAAAAATCCTCACTCAAGCGACCGGAAGTCCAGGATTTTATGACATTTTTCCTTCGCAGAAACGATCTTATATCCCAGGCCAAGTACATTAAAATGGATTCGTTGATGCAAAACGATGAACAGGAGAAACTCGCCAAAGCAATAAAAGATTCCGGAAATTAAACAGGACTTTATTGTGCTTTTTTTGTGGGTTGTCTCTAACACGATTTCTCAATGATGGTTCAAATGAAAATTGGATGGCATGAAAATTGATGGAATCTGATAGAAAAATTAATGAAATTCCCCCAACAAGGAAACTCCCCCCGGCACCCGCCTTTAGGATTTCTGAATGGTTCATTGAATGGGGACTCTTTTTATCCGCGTTTTTATCAATTGGTATCACGATTGCCATCGCATGGATTGTTTTTTCCGGCACCTATCAGTTTTTCAGTGATCCTGATGTTTCCATCAAGTATTTTTTCACCGGCACGGAATGGACCGCTGGTTTCGAAGGGGCCAAATATAGTATTTTACCTCTCCTAGCGGGAACCATGATGGTTGCAGTCATTGCAGGCCTGCTAGCCTTACCCATAGGATTGATTTCCGCGATCTACCTAAGTGAATACGCCAGCAAACCTGTCAGGTTACTGGTCAAACCAACATTAGAGTTGCTGGCTGGAATTCCAACAGTGGTATATGGCTACTTCGCGGTGTTTGCAATCACTCCATTGCTTGAGAAATTCATTCCCGGCCTAGACCCGGTAACGAATCAACTTTCAGGTGGAATCGTTGTAGCAATCATGATTCTTCCCATGATCGCTTCTTTGAGCGAGGATGCGATGCGAATGGTTCCCGGATCATTACGCGAAGCCTCCTACGCACTTGGGGCCACAAAATTTGAAACATCAACCAAAATCGTCGTGCCGGCGGCCTTATCTGGAATCCTTGCTTCTTTCCTGCTTGCGATTTCACGGGCGATTGGAGAAACCATGGCCGTGACGCTGGCATGTGGCGGACAACCAAAGCTCACCCTTGATCCCAGGGAGGGCCTAGCCACCATGACTGGCTTTATTGCCCGCATAGCGCAGGGAGATGTACAGCATGGAACCACCTTGTTCAACAGCTTGTTCGCAGTAGCTGCGGTTCTTTTCATCATCACTTTAACCATGAACATGCTGGCACAGTGGATATTGACCAAGTACCGGCAGGTTTACCAATGATCCAACACAAGAAAAGACACCAGGGAAATGGGCTTTCTTTAGGCCGGAAACTTGCAGATCATGGATTTGCCTGGCTTGCCTTCGGTTGCACATTCCTCGCAATGGCCCTGCTTCTGCTTTTCTTCATCCGATTGGGTTTTGATGTCAATTCATGGTTCAAAATCATGCCGGAGAGAATCGCCAAATTCAACCTTGAAATAGAGCGAAAGGCATTGGAATTTGATGAGGAAACCAAGCGAGAATTGGATGCCCTTGCAAGGGAAAAGGAAACCCGGATAAAGCAGGATCCAAATAACGCTGACAGCCTGGCAATCCGCTATGACAAGGTAATTAACAAAAAGATTGAGGATCGGGCGAAGACAAAACTTGAAATAGAATCCAACTTAAACACTGACAAACGATCTGATGTCTCATGTTTTGGGATGCTCATTCATTTCATCAGCGCAGGGCCGAGCAGCCAACCACAGGATGCAGGCATAAAAGCTGCTCTCCTAAGCAGCCTGCTATTAGGTGCCATCACCATAATTGCGGCTATTCCCCTTGGCGTCGCGACCGCCATTTATCTTGAGGAATACCGGGCCCAAAGCTGGATCGGGGCTATTCTGCAATTGAATGTCAACAATCTCGCGGGTGTTCCTTCAATCATGTACGCCATCCTCGGGGCTTATGTCTTTGTGGAACTGATTTTCAAGCCACTTGAGAGTCCCGCAATCGCAGCAAGAAACACCCTTGGAGGCGGATTAACCCTTGCCCTGCTTGTTTTACCTATCATTATTGTTTCAACCCAGGAGGCGATAAGGGCGGTTCCGGTTTCACTAAGGCATGCATCACTCGCACTGGGAGCTTCCCGTTGGCAAACTATTTGGAAAATTGTGATACCTTCATCATTGCCCGGGATTTTGACGGGAATGATTCTCGCACTCTCCCGAGCGATGGGTGAGGCAGCACCATTGGTATTGTTTGGGGCGGCACTCTATGTCAATTTCAGCCCAAGCCTTTTCAGCAGGTTTACCGCGCTTCCAATGCAGATTTATTCATGGTCTGATGATCCTGACCCAGCATTTCATTACAATGCGGCACTGGCAAGTGCGATTCTTATCACCATGCTTCTAGGTTTGAACTCCATAGCAATTTTCTTCCGCTACTTTGTCCAACAAAAGCTCAAGGGTTAGAAATCCTCGGGATCGATGATGGCAAGAAGGGGTTCACCGGTTGAAAACCTGCGCACATTTTCCCTCAATAATTTCCATTTCCTCTCAACAACAGATGATGGGACATTGTTATTTTTTTCAGCTATATGGACTTTTTCAACTCCTGCATTTTTCGCGAACAATTCAGTATTTTTAACAATCCCCAACCCCTTGAGATCCACCACCGCACATTGGGCCTTCGCGGGTTTGATCAAGGAGGCAATTTCTTCAATCTTCATGCCTGCCGCGGTTCCCATGATTATCACAGATCCACCTGGCTTCAATCCAGCCCATGGAATTTTCGCCCACACATTCTTTTGATTGCCGTCATTCAGATAAACAAGAATCACATCCGAGCCTGCAACAGGGATTCCATAGTCATTAAGACTGGATTTAGCACCAAACCCCTGTAATCTTCCTGAGACAATTTTACCAATCGAATTCGGGGAGTAGATAGCAACAGACTTGGAGTGTAACTCATCATTTTTACCCTGTTGAAAAACCCAGATCAAATTACGCATGGCCTGCTCAGCTTCGGACGGAAGGGCTGCACGATCCAAACTGGTGACTTGAATCTTTTTTGATTTGGCATTCCCCATGAAATCCGTGGAAACATCCGGCCCCACCTGTATCCAGCGTATTTTATTTCCTAATTCCAAAAGGCTGTTGTCAGAAAATCCCAGCACCGCATCAGCGTTCATGATGGATTTTTTCGCGTCTTCCAAGGTGGGCACCGCGACAAATTCTATTTCCGGGGCAATTGCTTTCAACTCTGCTATCCTAGAAGGCATGAACCCTGAGGAAAGGATCACGCGTTTCGGTGCGACCCAACCAGCATTGGGTTTTTCAGGGTTATAATTTCCAGATAAGTAATTCAAGTCACGCAATAAATCATGGGGAACTATCATCCCTGAAAGTTCCTTGAAAACATGCTCTATATTGTCAGGCTTGACTGGCACACCAGTCCACTGCTCATACCAGGGAAATTTGATTGAGGATTGCAGGGATTTCAAATCATTGGACTGTTTTAATCCCTTGGATATTTCCTCGCGAAGATCAACAAAATAGCGTTTTTGTTTTTGAATCAAGTCTGGCCCGGCAACAGGACCATGACCAGGACATACCATCTTGGGTTTCAGGTCCGCCATTTTTTCCAATGCCTTGATCCAGGAACCTGAATCTGAATGCCCCATGAAATTGTAGGCGCCATTCACGCATGCATCACCTGTGCAGAGGATTCCATGCTTTGGAAGCCAAGCCACAGCATCACCGGCGGTATGGGCATGGCCCAGGAAAAGAAATTCCACCCTTTGCTTGCCATCATCAAGCACCAGTCGATCATCAAAAACAATACCTGGCGATTTTAAGAAAGATGATGCAACATCCTTGCGGCCAGTTGGTCCTTTTCCCGCCTCTTCAAATTCAGCTGGACCAAATTCCCTCATCAGCCTCGCACAATTCGATTGCGCAACAACCGTTGCACCTTCCTTGAAAAACACACTGTTTCCGTACGCGTGATCCCCATGATGATGGGTGTCAAACACATAACGAATAGGCTTGTTGGTGGTTTTTTTAATGGCCGCAACCACATCCTCAGCACCGTCGGGGAAATTCGCATCAATTACCGCGACATGATCTTCAAAAACAACCCAGATATTGTTGCTACCGCCAAAAGGCACACTTTTATCAGTTGCACTTATTGATGAAAACCTGAAGAAAACCCCCGGGGCAACTTCCTTCACTTCCTTGAATTTCATTTCGGGAAGGTTCTGCCCAATAGCTAAACTGTTCCCTGCAAGAATTACCAAAGCAGTAAATAATGCCGGTTTTAACGGAAAAAGCATGTTTGAACACCTTTATTGATTTGGTCGAAATACATCACAACAAATCAGCATAACCTATTTTATTTTCATGGGAAGAGATTGCTGTTGCCTCCCCTCTTTTTCTACGGTTCTTATCATATATAATAGACCTTCTGCCCAATTGTTAGCAAAGGAGTTTCAGAATGCAAGGCACCGATCGAACAACTCAACTTATTGCTGACAAAGTGCTTTCCGGCAAACGCCTTTCCTTGGAAGAGGGTTTGCACCTCCATGATCATGCGGATATTTTCACTCTGGGGAAACTGGCAAACATCGTCCGTGAAAAAAAGAATGGTAATGTCGGTTATTACAATGTGAATGTCCATTTGAATCCCACCAATGTTTGTGTTTATCGATGCATTTTTTGTGCTTTTCGCTCGGATTTGAAAGACCCCAAGGGGTACCTTATGAGCGATGAACAAATTCTTCACCGTGCCAAAGAAGCTGAAAACAGAGGCGCGACTGAGATGCACATCGTTGGTGGTCTTCATCACCAAATGCCCTATGAATGGTATCTAAATATAGTCCGTATTGTTCATAAGGCGCACCCCAACCTGCATCTCAAGGCTTACACAGCGGTTGAATGGGAATGGTTTGAACGCCTTACTAAAAGGCCTGTGGGAGATATTCTCCAAGAATTTAAGGATGCTGGGCTTGGAAGCCTTCCTGGCGGAGGTGCCGAGATTTTCAACCCCGAGGTTCGCGATATTATCTGTGAACACAAGGCCGATACTGAAAACTGGCTTCGAATTCACCGCTCGGCCCACAAACTTGGGCTTCGATCCAACGCCACCATGCTTTATGGGCACATTGAAAAACCACATCATCGGATTGAGCACCTCGAAAAACTCCGTCAATTACAGGATGAAACGGGTGGTTTTCAAACTTTCATACCGCTGGCTTTTCATCCCGAAAACACAAGGATGCAGCACATCACCAAGCCAAGCGCCATGGTTGATCTTCGCGTGATGGCAATCAGTAGGATCTTTCTCGATAACTTCCAGCATATCAAGGCTTATTGGGTGATGATGGGGGTTAAAACAGCACAAGTCGCACTAAGCTTTGGGGCAGATGATATCGATGGAACCGTAGTGCATGAAAAAATTTATCATGATGCTGGTTCTGATACCCCGCAGGAAATGACTGTTGGGGAAATCCAGAGATTGATTTCTGAAGCTGGGCGCGTTCCCGTTGAGAGGGACACTCTTTACAACCAAGTTATCAGGACGGAAACCAGTAATGTTAAATTCAAGATTGGTGGCAAACTGGAACTAGCCCAAATCTAGGGCTTAAGTTTCAAAATTATAGTCGATCCTCCAGAAACAGCGCTTCCAACCTTGACCAAAACCTCTTCAACAAGATCCGCAGGTACTAGAACATCGGTGCGGGAGCCAAATTTGATCATCCCGTAAAGCTCCCCACGCCTCAAAAATTTTCCCACGCCCACTTGGCAGACTATCCTTCGGGCGATCGCCCCCGCGATTTGCTTCACCCTCACAGGAAAACCTTTGTCTTTTTCCACCATATCTATCCAAAGTTGTTCATTTCGTTTAGCACAGTCATTACTTCGGGCATCAAGAAAAGCACCTGGATAATAACGAACATGGGTGATGGTTCCAGCCAGTGGGACACGATTGACATGCACGTTAAACACGGAAAGAAAAATACTGATTCTAAAAGCTTTTCCAATACCAACCTCCTCGACTTCCTCGAGATGGGTGATCACGCCATCAGCGGGGCTGACCAGAATATTTGGTGCGACGGGGATTTCCCTTGGGGGATTACGAAAAAAAGAGATTATAAAAAGCCAAAGTAAAAATCCCGCAACTGACCCTACCCCGAATGCTGGATGTAATTGCAAGGCAAGAATGATGAAAGCAATGGTGAATGGAACCAAAATGATGCTGAAAAAAAGTAGTTCCAGGATACCGGGCCTAGCCAGCCAAATTTTGTTACGGCCCGCATAAGGATCCGTATCTGGATCGAAATAAAACCCGCAAACATTCGAAAACAACTTTAGGTCACGGGAATCGATGATGTTATGCGTGCAGTCCGGGCATGAACCAAGACGCAAAGCTCGCATTTTACCAGTATAGGAGGGAAAGAATGAGTTTAAGACCGCTCTGCGAAATCTGCCCCAGGCCATTTCAAGGCTGAAGCAAAAACCACCACCAGGCTGGATAAATTTAATTGGTGCCGTGCCTACTTCGGGATCCTTGGGATCCATTGTTTCTCCTCAATTGAATCAGGGACTGATCAAGAATTTGGGGGGTTGGGTTGCTTTGAGGCGGCAGCAAGGGACTTTAATCTCTCATGTGCTTCGGGGCTCAATCGCATCATGGTTGTTGCCCTTGGACTATCCGAGGTTTTTTCAACCAATGTAACCGGTGCTCCCACGGGGCCAAATATTTCGTTCAATGATTTTTGCATCTCATCCTCCTTCGGAGGCTTTTGAATGCAAATGGTTTCCAACTTTTCGATCGGGATGAAATAAACCTGCCCTTGCTCCGTTGTTCCCGCAACCCTGCCTCTAACGACAAGAAACGATTCATCAATCCTGACTATCGACTGGACTGAAAGTTCCGTGCCATTAACGGTTTTTACCACCAGGGAATCTTTCCAGGATTGCGGAAGATTTGGGAAAAGTTGAAGCCAAGCGGAATTTGTCATCAACCTGCCTTTTTGTTAAGGATCACTGAATGATTAACCTGCGACATCTTTCATGAGTTGCTTTGCGATTTTAAAAGCGGCCTTGATTGCGATTGCCCGATTCTCCATTTGACCTTCACTGAAATAGGAGCCTTGTGTGGACTGCGGCAATCCCGCGATCTCGGAAGTCAAAGGCAGCATCTGTAAAAACTCCCTCATTCGCTGCTGCTGGAGGGACTGCGCCTGACTTGCTCCCGTTGGTTCCTGGCTCATAGTCAACATACTCCAAAATAACTAAAAAAAAGTTTGAGAAGGATCAACTGAAACCAGAATACCCTCAAGAAGACATAACCTCAAGGCATAAGCAAGACGGAATAGGGGCGGCTCTAAAGCACTCCCTTGGTGGATGGGACCCCGGGATTACGGGGGTCAAGTTCTACAGCCTGCCTTAAAGCCCGAGCAGTACCCTTAAAAATAGCCTCGACCATGTGGTGTGAGTTCCTGCCATAATTCAATATCACATGAAGATTAAAGAGACCGGCACTGGAAACAGACCTCCAAAATTCCTCAGCTAGTGGTGCGTTAAAGGCACCTAGCATCTCGATCGGGAGTTCCGCCTGCCAAGCGCAAAACGGCCTGCCTCCCAAATCAACAGCAACCGTAACAAGAGTTTCATCCATCGGAAGAATCATATTGCCATAGCGCCTAATTCCAGCCTTGTCAGCAAGCGCCTGTTTAAGCGCCATGCCAAAACAAATACCAACATCTTCAACCGTGTGATGCGCATCGACATGGAGGTCGCCAACAGCACGAATATCAAGGTCTATGAGGCTATGCTTGGAAAGAAGGGTAAGCATATGGTCGAAAAAACCTATGCCTGTGTCTATTTTTGAAACACCTGACCCATCAAGATTAATCTTGAGTTCGACCTGTGTTTCGGCAGTTTTTCTATTTATGGAAGCTATTCTGTTCATGAAATATATGATAAAGCATGATTAAAAAATTAAAAATAGACACTGGGTCTTATCAAAAGCCTGATTGGCAAAGTATGGCCATACAACCGGCAAGTTAAGATTATTCCAATCTTTCCAAAAGCCCTTCTAGTACGGGTCCACGGGTCTATTATTTTGAACAATGGTAATTTAAAAGATGAAAGTAAAAATCCCTTAGCTGTCATAAGAGAGAGAGGTCATTAATTCCGGTCAGTGAGCTTGTCGAACTGACACTTACCCTTCGACAGGCTCAGGGACCAGCATCTACCCCTTGGACACACTCAGGGACCAGAGAACACTATTCCGGTCAGTGAGCTTATCAATCTGATACTTACCCTTCGACAGGCTCAGGGACCAGCATCTATCCCTTCGACACACTCAGGGACCACAGAAACCGATTCCGGTCAGTGAGCTTGTCGAACTGATACTTACATCTAACTAATCCTTTACCCTTCGAC
>SYCV01000230.1 GCA_005786805.1 Planctomycetia bacterium
TAGACTTGCTGTATTTGTATTTGCCACAACCGTTGGCGTTGTGTTTACCGCCCAGGCTGCTGAACGGGAAAATGGACTGCTTAAGAAGTTGTTCAATCGCCGTAATGTCTCAAATGTAAAAACCGCGGCTCCCACCAAGGAACCCCCGATGGCTGCCCCGGTGAATCCCGAGCCCGCCAACAAGGGTGCCAAGAGGCTGCCTGTGGGGCAACTGACTTCGTTAAAGGAAGATGCGAAAATCAACACCCTTTCCAGCGAGGAAAAATCCCTTGGCTTTGAATTGATCTTCAACGGGAAAGATTTCAAGGGTTGGGATAACAAAGGTAATTGGGTGGTCGAGGAAGGTGCGATTGCCCGCAAGGACAAGGGTGGTGGTATCACCTATAATGTGAGGAAGGTGCCCGATAATTTTGAATTGAGGTTTGAATGGAAGGTTGCCAAGGGTAGCAATAGTGGAATCTATTATCGACCCGGGCAATATGAATACCAGATCCTTGACAACAAGGTTCATAACGATGGAAAAAACCCACGCACCAGCGCGGCTTCACTTTATTACTGCATGCCCCCCTCAAAGGATGCGACCAATCCCGTGGGCGAATGGAACACAGGACGGATTGTTTGCAAAGGCACTGTGATCCAGCATTGGCTCAACGATGTCAAGGTGATCGATTTCGATTACAAGGACCCCAAGTTTGCCTGGGAAGTGGAACTGTTGAAGGTTAGGGGTGCAAACCTTGACGCCCGTGGCGCGAACTTCCACATCCAGGACCATGGTGATCCCGTTTGGTTCAGGAGTCTCAGGCTTCGTGAATTGAAGGATTCCGACCAGCTTGATAAATCTCCGGTCACACCGGCCAAGATCGCGGAGGATATCGTGAAGCGTGAGCAGGCTTACATTGATAATTCCAAGAAAAAGAAATAAGTCCTGTTGAAGAGTTTAGAACAAAAAGCCCGGGGAGAATAGATTCTTCCCGGGTTTTCTTATTTGACTTTAGGCAACTTGTTAATTTATAGTAGAAAGTAGAGAAATTAATATGAGGAGTTTCATTATCCGACGACTTCTTTTATTCGTCACCTGTTTTGCAATAGGATGCTCAGGGGTTTCGGTTACTAAACATCCCCAATCCGATTTAAATATCCATGCTGTTTGCATGGCTTATATGGATTCCATACAGCCTAACGGTAAAGGCCCGCTTGACATCGAGCCCATTAAAAAGGCCCTGCGTGATGCTGGGAAAAATCCGGAAGAAACACTAATTTCTCCTAATGATGGGCTTGCCTATGGAATTGTATGGGGGCTTAATCCCCAGAGAGATAATTCAAAGATCATGGTTTTTGAAAAAAAAGGGAAAGATGGTAAGAGACAGGTTGTAGACATGCGCAGGAATCCATTTTATCTAACAGAAGAAGAGTTTAAAAAAGCACCTTTCCCTAACGGGTTTGACCCAGAGAAATAATCATGGCTCAAAAGCACCTTTATCTTCGCAGAGCCTTTACACTGATAGAACTCTTAGTTGTAATTGCGATCATTGCAATATTAATCGGATTGCTGCTTCCTGCAGTTCAAAAAGTTCGTGAAGCAGCCTCGAGAACGCAGTGTGTGAATAATCTAAAGCAGATAGGAATTGCTTTCCATTCAACCCACGACGCCATTGGGATTTTTCCTGATGGTGGTACGGTTTATTCTTATTCCACCCGCAATACTGCAGCGCCTCCTGGTTTTAATCCGGTAGCAGGCCAAGATCCCGCCCGTACTGCACCAACCCAGCATTTCAGCTGGCTTTATCAAATCCTTCCCTACATTGAACAAAATGCTGTTTTTCAAAACCCCACAGATGCAATTGTGCGCGCTGCAATCATTAAGGTTTATTCTTGCCCAAGTAAAAGGCAGCCAACTATTTGGCTTGGTGCAATGTTATCTGATTATGCAGGGAATGGTGGATCTACTACCGAAGGCAGTAATAATCATAATGGTATGTTGGTTAGAAATAGTATTTACAAGGCAAACAATGCAGGATACCAGTCTTTTTCAGTAAAGATGAACTCTGTAAAAGATGGGACCTCCAACACGATCATGGTTGGGGAAAAATTTTCATCTAATACTATTTTGCAAGGTGGGCAATATGGTGATAATACGGGCTGGTATTCCGGTTGGGGTTGGGATACAATCCGGTTTGGCAGACTTCAGTGCAAGCAAAATGATAATTCTCCTGCAGCAGGCACCTTTGACTTTTTCGGCTCATCACATATCGGGGGTTTTAACGCAGTCATGGGTGATGCTTCCGTAAGAGTTATTCAGTATGCAATTAACAATGCAATTTTGCAAAATCTTGCCAACAGAGAAGATGGCAATGTAATAACAGAGTAAGCCTCAAGGTAATCGATGTAAACAAAGCCCGGGGAGAATCACTTTTTCCCGGGCTTTCTTATTGGTTTTGTATCAGTATCTAGGGTTTGGGTTTCTCTTCTTTTGATTCCTGTTCAGGCAGGGGTAATTCCACATACTTCATAGCTTCATCCGGTAATTCATAGGAACTATGGATCATTTCAAGCTCATCATTGACAAGGTCCGGACTGATGATGCCGTGGAGAATCTGGACCGCGAAGATTTCCTGAAGCGCATCCTCAAACTTCACAAAAGCTATTACTTGTCCTGTTTGGATATTCACAACCCAAACCCCGCTGTTTCGTTCAATGTTTTGTTCGGTGATGGGAATGCCGCTGAACACCGCGGTTTCCCTGACTTGGGATAACCCGATGAATGCCAGGGGTCCAAAAAAGTCGAGTCCCCTAGTGAAGCCTGGCATGATGGCGATGGCCTCGTGTTTGCCTGTTTTTGGATCGACGATTGAGAGTGTGCCTTTGCCGGATTCAAGCACCCAGAGTTGCCCGTTGTGCCAGCGGGGCGAGTGGGGCATGGAAAGGTTTCGGGTGATGATTTCCCCCGAGGGGACATCCATCAGGATGCCGCCATCTTTTTTGTTGGCACGCCACCCCGTGGGTTTGTTTGTCTCGCCCAGGGCGGTCACATATTTTGGCTTGCCTTCAACCATTCCCAAGCCATTGAGATGACAGCGGTCATTTGGTGAATATCCGGTGATGAAGGGAGGTTTCCAGCGTGGAACAAAGCTGTTGACATTGTCCAGGGTGCATAAGCATGAAAAACGGGTGTTAACAACCCATAGTTCATTATTATTGCCATAAGCCATTTCATGGACAAGGATGTCGCCGGTGGTGTGGGAATCGCGGGGCATGAAGCAGGCGTCGACCTTGCCAATGGGTTCGCGTTTTTGGGCGACCGCGGGCATGTTTCGGAAGTGGGAAATATGTCCGGATGTGCCGATGGAGAGAATCTGCTGGTTTGCCGCCAGGCCCATGGGAGATTCAAAAGCCCGGAAGTGAGTGTTGAGCTTTCCGTCCTGGGGCCTGAGAAATACCAGCTTCCCGGCTTGATAAGTGGTGACCGCAAGGGAGGACCGCATCTCGCTTAATATCAGCGGGAAACTTTCAGTATGAACACTTCGAAGGGGCGGCAGCGTGTTTGCATCGATTTTTGAAGGGGAATCTGTTTGATTTTCCCCTTGTTGTTTGGTGGTCAAGCGTGTTCCTTTGCAAATGGATTCGAGGAAAATTTTTACTACCAACTATCACATGAACGATGATAGGAAAATTATGACAATCAGGGAAATGATCAAGGGCCTTTCTTGTTCGTTGCCTTGCCCGCTTTGTTTCCCTTGGTTTCATTTCCATCAGTGAATGGAGGGTGTTCAAAAGGCACTGGTTTCGAGGTGACTCTTGGGTCTTTGGCGTCGGTGAGTTGTTTCATCAGTTGCGCGGAAAGCCTGGATTTGGTTTCAGAATAACGCGCATCAAGCGCGACATTATTGACCTGGTCTGGATCGTTCGCGATGTCGTAAAGCTCTTCCGCAGGCCGTTTCCCAAAGGTGAATTCATAGAGCCATTTCCATTTTGGATCATTGCGATGGTGGATTAACCATGCCTTGGTGGGGCTAGCGTCCATGTCGGCAAAAGCGGTGTAGGTCACATTCTGAAGGCTGTTAAAATCCGGGGTCTCTGTTTCAGTGACGCCTTTGGCAGAGCCAAGGGGCATGCGGTCAGGTTCAAAATTACGGATATAGACGAATTCCGGTGTTCGCAGCGCCCGCATTGGATAAGGTAGATTCCCTTCCCTTGCGGCGCCCACATGTCTTTCACGACCGGTTATCACCCAGTTTCTTGCCGGATCAATCTGGCCCTCTTTTTCTGAGACAAGAAGAGGCAGCAGGGATTTCCCATAGAGCCCTTCCGGGGGTTTCACTCCCGCGATTTCCATGAATGTGGGAGCGAGGTCGGGCAGTCTAACAAAGTCATTGATGATCCTGCCACCCTTCCCTCCGGGCACCCTTGCAACCATCGCAACCCCGACTCCATGATCATAAAGGTTGCATTTTCCTGAAGGCACTCCGGGCATGCCATGGTCGCCACTGATGACGATGAGGGTGCGATCAAGTTGTTTCTTTTCCTCAAGTTGTTTGAGAAGAACGCCCACATAGGCATCGACCGCCTGGCATTCACCCAGATAATCCGCTACATCTTCGCGCACTTCGGGAACATCGGGGAGAAACTTGGGAAGTTTTCCCTGGAGGGAATCGGGCTCGATATTCCAGAGTTTTTTCCCAGAACCCTTGACCCAGGTGCGGTGCGTGGTGGTCACACCAAGGAAGTAATGCCAGGGTTTGCCCTGTTGGTTTGCGGCAAAGAAGTCCTCGAAGTTTTTGTTTACCTGTGAAAGGATTTCCTGGCGCGCCTGTTCGAGGGAAATCCCCTTTTGAAGGCGGGCGGTCATCTCCTCGGAGAAATTGTTTGGTGCCCTGCCAGCTTTCTCATAGGCGTATTGCTGACCGCCGAAGGGTGCATCAGCAGGGGTTCCCGGGCTCCAAACCTTGTATGACTTGCCAATGTGATAACCACTATCGCGTACCATCAGTGGATAGGTTGGAATGGAGGAATCCCAGATTGCACCGTTAAGAATCGCGCCCCGCCCGGTGTTGAAAAAGTATCTTCCTGAAAGCAGGGAGCTTCTGCAAGGGGTGCAGGAGGGGGAGTTCACGAAGGCGTTTTTGAACAAAGCCCCTTCCCTTGCAACCCGATCAATATTAGGGGTTTTGACCATATCATTGATGGTGGGCCTGCCATCGATTCCTTTGTAGCAACCCGCGTAACGACCATAATCATCTGAAAAAATGAAAAGGATGTTCCATCGTGGCGCGGCTTCCGCGGCCATGATTTCTGAACTTAAAACCACGGATGTGAAAACGAAAAGCAGGATTTTTACGCAAGGTTTCATAGTGATGCCTGATGAGACAATTGGTGAAAAATGCACTAGGGAAGTTTAACCTTTGGCGTTTGCTAAGTCTAGCTTTGAACAAGGTCGCAACCATTAACTTGGTGAGATTGGTTTTAAAAGATGTTACAATCCTGCTTTGTAAATTAACATTACCTCGAAATTTGGAAATGAACATGAAGAAAATGATTCCATTGATGGTTGTGATGCTGGTTGTAATTCCGCTGGTTCTTGTGCAGGCGCAGGAAACAAGCGCTCCTTTCAAATACAAGGATCCTTCCCCCAAGAAGCATGAGATCAAGGCCCGTGCCAGCCAGATTGATCCGCGGGCCAAAGCCCATCCCGAGATAAATTTCGTCTTTGAAAAAGATGGCAAGGTTGCAGATTACGAAAACGCTTGCGTTGACACCCGGGTTCCTCCCCAGGGAAAATTGGTGATCTGGTTGATGGGTCATAGCTCCCAGCTTTTTGACCGGGTATCCAGCTATGGGCTTCATGCGATCCAGGTTCATTATGCAAATGGCTGGTTCGGTGAGTTTGGCAAGGAACCCGCCCCAGCGGATGATAAGTTCCTGGGGAAGATTCGTTTGGAGGCGGCAACAGGCGACGACTTCAGCCCGGTCGTCAATATCCCCAAGCCCGATGGAATGATGGAACGCGCCTACCAGTTTGTGAAGTACCTTGAAAAGAAAAACCCCGAGGGCAACTGGGGATACTTTATTTCCGAGGATGGCAAGGGCCTTCGTTGGGACAGGGTTATTATTTCTGGCAGCTCGCATGGTTCGACCACCGCGGCGCGTTTCGCTAAACACCAGAAGGTTGACAGGGTGGTCATGTTCTGTGGCCCACGCGATCAATATGAAACCTGGCAGGCGCTTGACTCCGCCACGCCTGAAAACAGATATTTTGGGTTCAGCCATGTGTTGGATGGCGGCTGGAAGGGGGATCATTATTGCAGGTCATGGGAATTGCTCGGGCTCAACAAGTTTGGCCCGATTGTGAATGTGGACAAGGTCGCGGCACCATTTGGTAACAGCAGAAGGCTTGTGACCGATGCGGATGTGAAAAATGACGAAAAAAGGGCACATAGCTCGGTGACACCGGGGGGTGCGGCGGTAAAGGATGCATCTGGCAAGTTCATTCATGAATCAGTTTGGAAATATCTCTTTACACATCCTGTTGAAAAAGTGGGTGAGGCGGTTGAGGCCGATCCCAATTGCAAGAAAGATTTACGCACCCCCAAGAAGAAATAATGACGGGAGTTTTCATCATGTCTTTGAGCAGGTTTTCAATTTGCCTTGGTGTTTATCTAGCACTGGGTTTCGTGCAGGTGTTTGCAGCGGAACCCCTGACGATGAAGTTATGGCCGGAGGGCCCACCCTCCAAGATGATTCCAAAATCCCAAGCCACCATCAAATTGATCGAGTCCTATGGCAAGCCAGGCCCTAACCGCGTGTCTGATGTGCTTGAACCAACCATTACTGTTTACAAACCTGAAAAACCCAACGGTACCTCGGTGATTGTGGCACCAGGTGGTGGTTACATGTTCCTTTCCTGGGCGCATGAAGGCACGCAGGTTTGCGAATGGTTTAATACACTTGGTGTCACTGCCATATTGCTGAAATATCGAACCCCCACCCGTGATGAAAAGGAGATGTTCAGCATTCCCGTGGAAGATGCGCAGCGCGCCATCGGGTTGGTCAGGAACCATGCCAGGGAATGGAACTTGGATCCAAAGAGGGTTGGTATTCTGGGTTTCTCCGCGGGAGGTAATCTAGCTGGGCATGTTTGCTGGGACCGCAGTGAAAGAACCTATGTTCAAAAACCCGGGGTTGATGACCCCCGCTGCCCGGATTTTTTGGTTTTCATTTATGGTGGAGGGTTTCTTCATAAGGATGACAAGACCAGGTTCCGTGATGGGTTCAAAGTCCCGGCGGATGCTCCCCCAGCCTTTTTTCTGGTTGCCCATGATGACAAGCTCAACCCGGTTGAAGCCGCAATGCTTTATCTGGAATACAAGAAGCAGAATCTTAGCGCGGAGTTGCATGTTTGCGCAAAAGGTGGCCATGGTTTTGGAATGAGAAAAGATGTTCACCCCATCAATGATTGGCCCCAGCGATGCGCGGAATGGATGAAGAGCATGGGTTATCTGCCTTCCAAAAAGCCTGATTGAAATTACTATTTCTTTATTATCAGCAATAAGTTACGATTTTACATCAGTTAACAGATGTAAACTATTTCGTTTTGGAGAAGATGATGGCCACGGCTTATGATGAAATCCAATATGTCAGCTTTCCCTATCAGCAGTCCCATCCCGACAAGTTGGCGGCGGTGGCAAAATTACTCGGGTTGAACCCCCCGAAAATTGAAACCGCAAGGGTGCTTGAACTGGGTTGCGCCTCGGGTAACAACCTGATTCCCATCGCTGAAAACCTTCCCAATGCAAAGTTCTTAGGCATTGATTATTCCGAACCACAAGTGGCTGCGGGCAAGAAGACAATTGAAGAACTGGGATTGAAAAACATTGAGCTTCGCCAGGCCAATATCATGGATATCGGCCCCAAGGAGGGGTTGTTTGATTACATCATCGTGCATGGTATTTTCTCATGGGTTCCCAAGGAGGTTCAGGAAAAAATCCTTGAGATCTGCAAGAAAAACCTCACCCCGGATGGTGTGGCATATGTCAGCTACAATGTGCTTCCAGGCTGGCGTATGCGGGGCATGATCCGCGACATGATGCTTTATCACATCAAGCGTTTTGCAACACCCCAGCAAAAATTGCAGCAAGCCCGGGGCTTGTTGGAATTCCTCGTCAAGTCCGTTCCCACAGATAACAACCCCTACGGATTGTTTCTTAAGAGCGAGCTGGAATTATTACGCCAGCAATCCGACAACTATCTTTTCCACGATCATCTCGAGGAAAACAACAGCCCCTGTTATTTCCATGAGTTCATAGAGCGTGCCTCTGCACATGGCCTCAGTTACCTTGGCGATGCCGATATGCGTACCATGGCCACCCATGATCTCCATGAGGATGCCAAGAAGTTGCTCACCACCGCTCCGAATCAGATTGAATCCGAGCAGTACATGGATTTCCTCAGAAATCGAATGTTCCGCATGACTCTCCTTGTGCATTCAGGCAAGCAGACCGTGCTGCAGGTGAACACCAGGCAGATCAGGGATTTCATGATTGCGGGAACCCTGCGTGTGAAGGAAAACGGCCCTGCTCTTCACAGCAATGAGCCGGAAACTTACATTGTGCCCACAGGTGGTGAAGCCACCGCCCGTGACCCGCTTGTCAAGGCTGCGGTTCGCGTGCTCAATGAATCATGGCCGGAGAGGATTTCGTTTGACAAGCTTGTGGAACTTTCCTCGCAGAAACTTGGCCTTCAAGTGCCAACTGACCAGGCTGGAATTGACCGGGTTGTTGATCAAATCGGCTCTGCAATCCTGTTGTTCTACACCGGGCTTCCCATGGGTGCCATCGAGCTTTCGCTTCGGCCCCTTGGTGCAACCCGTGAATTTCTCCAGAAGCCCAAGGTTCCCGCGCTTGTGCGCAAGCAGGCTGGTATTGACGGCGTGCTTACCAACCTGCGGCACCAGACTATTCGCGTTGGAGATTTTGAAAAATTTGTCCTTCCACTTCTGGATGGAACCCGTGACAAAAAAGGTATCCTCACAAGTCTCCAGGAATTGGTGCAAAAGCAACAGCTTCAAATTCGTGAGAACAACATCCTCATAGTTGATCCTGAAAAGGTGCTTTCGATTCTTGAGAAGCAGCTTGACCAGGTGATCCTCATCCTGGGTCTTAACAGCTTGTTGCTTTCAGGCAAGTGAACGGGTGATGAAACTTGATGGTAATCGAAGGCCCCATGATTTTTCATGGGGCTTTTTTCATCCAAGCAGCCTTGAAATGAAGGAGCGAAGTCGTTGGTTTTCCGGGTTCTCCAAAACTTTTTCAGGTGGGCCATCCTCAACCACTTTTCCCTCCGCGATGAACACCACCCTGTCCGCCGCCTTTTTTGCAAAGCCAATCTCATGCGTGACCATCAGCAGGGTCATCCCATCGCTTTTGAGTTTTTCCAGCACATCAAGCACCTCATGCTTGAGTTCCGGGTCAAGCGAGCTGGTCACCTCATCACATAGTAAGACTTTTGGCTTCATTGCAAGGGCCCTGGCAATCGCAACCCTTTGTTTCTGCCCTCCGGAAAGTTGTGAGGGATAATGATTGGCATGGTTTTCAAGCCCAACTTTTTTAAGCAATTCCAACGAAAGTTGCCTGGCTTCATTTCGTGGAAGTTTATCCACCATCGCAGGTGCCTCGGATACATTTCCCAGCACGCTCATGTGGGGGAAAAGGTTGAAATCCTGGAACACCATGCCCTGCATTTTTCTCAGTTTGGGTGAGAAGGGAGTGAAACTTTCGGAAGTTGCGGGCTCAAGCCTGTGTTCACCTATCTCTATGCTGCCCGAGTCGATGGATTGAAGGCCATTCAGGCAGCGGAGGAATGTTGACTTTCCCGAGCCGCTTGGCCCGATCACAACAACTGTTTCCCCGGATGCGACCTCCAGGTTGAATCCATCCAGGATCATGCGGTTTCCGAAGGTCTTTTTTATTTCTTTCGCCTTGATGTGCATTCCTAGCGTTTCTCCGGTGTGAGTTTTTTTTCCATCACCCTCGCCAACCTGCCCAAGGGCACGGACAAGGCAAGGTATAGTGCCGCGGTTATCAACCCAAGCTCGACGAATTTAAGACTAGATTTTGCAAGTATCTGATATTGCTTGTTAAGCTCTACCAGGGCGACGACGCTTGCGATGCTTGTATCCTTGAAAAGTGCGACCAGGTCGTTGGTGGTGGTTGGCAATGCTATCCGTAAGGCCTGCGGTAGTATGATTCGCCTGAACGCCAGGGTTTTTCCCATCCCCAGGGAGGCTGCGGCTTCCCATTGCCCCTGCGGGACCGATTGAATAGCAGCCCGGAATGTTTCAGCCTCATAGGCGGCGTAGTTCAACCCCAATCCCAGCGTCGCCGCAGTGAACGGGCTTAATGCGAGTGATATACTCATGCCCGAGGATTCCGCTATGGCAGGCAGACCAAAGTAAAGGAAGAAAAGTAGCAGCAGCACGGGTATGCCGCGAAAAAACTCCACATACATTAGCGCCAGGCTTTGCAACCAGCGGGAACCGTAAAGCCTGGCCAGGGATAAAGGCAATCCAAGTGTCACTGCCAATGCAAAACTACAAAGGGTTAGTTGGATGGTCACCAAGGTACCCTGAAGAAGCAAGGGTAGGTATCGGTCGATGGTCCAGGCATGGTTATCCTCCAATATGGAATTCATGCTTGCGCCGGGGTACCCCTCTTCCTCGAACAAGAATCCCGGGCTGAGTTCCTCCTGGCATTCATCCCACAAGTTCCATTTCACCAATATTGATCTAAGTATTCCTTTTTGCTTCAGTGCATCCATTGCAGCATCAACTTCCTTTGCCAGCGTTTCATTCTTCGGATGAAAACCAATCGCATAGAATCCCCGGGCAGTTGGTTTTCCCGCAAACTTCAAAGCCTTGTTCGGCAGCGCGTAGGAAATCGCCATGGGCAGGTCCAAAAACACCGCATCGATTCGGCCACCCGAGACAAGGTCGGAATAGGCCTCGGTGGAGGAAGAATAGTTGCGAATGGGGATTTTAGCCTGGTTCAAGAGGCGTTCGGCCTGGGTGCCATCCATGGTTCCCACAATCGCACCCGGGGTGTTCCTGCATCCCAGCAGCGTGTTGAATCTTTTTTCATCAGCCCGGGTCACCAACTGCTGGCGGTAAATGTAATAGGGCTTTGAAAACCGTATTTTCTGCTGTCGCTCCTCGTTGATTTCGAGGCCGTTCATCGCGAAATCGAAATCTCCCTTGAGCAATCCGGGGACCAGGCTGTCGAACGCGTATTGTTTGAACTCGATGGGCCTTTTTAATTCATCTGCCAGGGCCTTGATGATGTCGAGTTCAAATCCCACCTGTTCGAGTTTTCCGTCCCGGAAAACATAAGGCGCACCGCCCTCCTCATCTGCCGCCCATATCAGGGGTGCGGGGTTTTGACACAAGGCTAAAAATATCAATAAGGGTGTTTGTAATATCATTGTCGTGGCCTGGTCTTTGTTTCAACAATCGGGGTCCCGGGATTGATTTTGCCTTCCTGCGGTCCTTGCGAATTCCTGCCTTACCAGGGGATTGAACAGGACCATAAGGCACCATGCTGCGATTAACTGGCCCACGCCAAAAGTGCCAGCGCAACTGATGCAGGGCATCGCGCAATAAAGGATTCCCATGACCGCCATGCCCATTGACCTGAATTGGCGCATATGCCAACCGCCCATGATCATCAGGAAGGACCCTCCAAGGAGCAGGCAGGAGTATCCAGCGTTGATCCAAATGGTTTTCTTTTGGATTTCATGGATGTTGAGGCCTTGGTTATCAAGGTTAATCGCGGCTTCGGGCATCATTTTTCTCGTGATATTCTTGGCCTCCTCGTAATCACGCTCAAAATCCTCGATTGGTATGTTTGAAATTTGGATGCTGCGGACCATGATGATCGATCCCATGATCAAATTGATCACTCCGAGTCCGATGAGGAAAAGAGCTGGTATCTCGACTTTTTGCCTGGCCATGGATTGCATCCACGCGACTTGCGGGTGGATTTGCTCGGGAGATATAGGGTTTTGCCCCGTTGCGGATGGTTCCCAGGTCTCCACATTTGCGAACTCAGGAAGATTCCGCATAATCAGGATTATGATCACCGCGATGATAAGTATGATCAGGATGAATTGAAAACCGGGCCCCATTTTTTTTCCTGGTACGAACAAACGGATCAAGTCTAATAAAAGGATTGTAACAGAGGTTCCTTTGGGAAACATCCAAGGAAATTCAGCAGGATGGGTACTATGTGGCTATAATGCTTTATGGGGGAATTTTATGGAGGGCCTTTTTAAGGTCTTTGATTTTTCTCTTGTTCCTTGGAATCCTTTGTGCAACATCAAAATACCTGGATACCTCCGGAAAAAAACCTTCTCGGGCCTCTGGACCTTCATCTCTTTAATGAGGGAAACCACAGCAGGCTTTATGAAAAGCTCGGGGCGCACCCCTTCAAATTTGACAACCATCATGGATTTCACTTTTCGGTTTGGGCGCCTTCCGCACAGTCAGTCAGCGTGGTCGGGGACTTCAATGGTTGGGAACCGGGCAGGCACCTTCTTCATTTTGTTGGTAACTCCGGCATTTGGGCTGGTTTCATCCCAAATTTAAAGGCAGGGGACCTCTATAAGTTTCATATTGTCTCCAATCATGGTGGCTACCAGGTCGCTAAATCTGATCCATTCGCATTCGCCATGGAACTTGCCCCACGAACCGCCTCGGCGCTTTGTGATCTTTCCTATCATTGGAATGATTCCAACTGGATGCGCGAGCGTAGAAATAAAATCGCCCATAACGCCCCAGTCTCTATCTATGAACTTCATCTTGGTTCCTGGAAAAGGGTGCCTGAAGAGGGCAATCGCTGGCTCACCTATCGCGAGCTTGCCCCTCGACTTGTTGAGCATATGCTGAAACTTGGCTTTTCCCACCTCGAGATACTGCCGATCACCGAGCACCCCTTCTATGGCTCGTGGGGATACCAGACCAGCAATTACTTCGCACCCACAAGCAGATATGGTTCTCCCCAGGATTTCATGTACCTTGTTGA
>SYCV01000231.1 GCA_005786805.1 Planctomycetia bacterium
CCGATGTTGTTTTTTACAACGGCATTCATCTGGAGGGAAAAATGGCGGATCTTCTGGAAGAGTCCGCCAAAAAAAAGAATATTTTTGCGATTGCAGATGGACTCAAGCAGATTGATATCCGAATTGATGCTCAAACAAACGCTCCAGACCCCCATATTTGGTTTAATGTCGAGCTTTGGATGAAAGCTTTGGACTTTGTGACATCCAAGCTGATTGAAATTGATCCCGACAACTCTGGCATTTACGAATCCAACAACAAATCCCATATGGCCACTCTTAATGAACTTCACAAATATGTCAAAATACAGTCTGAAAAAATCCCCGCGTCGCAAAGGGTTTTGATCACAGCGCATGATGCTTTTGGTTATTTCGGTAATGCATATGGCTTCCAAGTCAGGGGAGTGCAAGGAATCAACACTGTCGCGGAAGCCAACAGCGGGGAAATAGGAAATCTTGCCACATTCATGGTAAAAAACAAAATAAAGGCGTTTTTTGTCGAAAGCTCGGTGCCCAGGAAAAATCTTGAAAAACTCAGGGAGGTTGCGACTTTAATCGATCCAAACTTTGTAATCTCAACTGGAGGAGAATTATTTTCCGATGCATTGGGACCTGCAAACGCAAACTCTGGAACCTATGAAGGAATGGTCAGGCATAACATTGACACGATAACCAAGGCCTTGGCTCCCTAATAAAGCAGGAAGGTTCATGACTGGGTCATCCGAAAATAAAACCGAACTTGCATTGGAAATAAATGACCTCACCGTCAGTTACAAAGACAAACCGGTGCTATGGGATATTGATCTTGAAATTCCACAAGGTGCATTGGTGGGAATCATCGGCCCGAACGGGGCGGGTAAAACAACTCTTATCAAGTCTGTTTTGGGACTTCTCAAGCCAGTGGCGGGTTCCGCAAGAATCCTAGGGCTGGAAATCGAACAGGGAATCAAAAAAATAGCGTATGTGCCTCAAAGAGGCAGCGTCGACTGGGATTTTCCCGCCACTGTTTTTGATGTGGTGCAAATGGGAACCTACGGAAAATTGGGATGGTTCAGGCGCCCGAGTGCCAGGGAAAAAAAACTCACCCAGGATGCGCTTGAAAAAGTCGGCATCTATGAATTGTCCAACAGGCAGATAAGCCAGCTTTCCGGCGGTCAGCAACAAAGGGTCTTTCTTGCGCGGGCCCTTGTACAGCATGCGGAGATATACCTCATGGATGAACCGTTCCAAGGTGTGGACTCTGTAACTGAACAATCCATCGTTGAACTATTGAGAGGGTTGAGGAACCAGGGTGCCACGGCTTTGGTTGTTCACCATGATTTACAAACTGTAAAGGAATATTTCGATTGGGTCGTTTTGTTAAATGTGAGAAAAATTGCGGCAGGGCCCGTTCACGAAGTTTTCACGGATGCAAATTTAAAGCTGACTTTTGGTTCAAGAGTTTCCCTGGGGGGAATAGCACTTGTTTGAATCGCTTTCAGTTCCTGGATTGGGAAGCGTTCTTGCGGGAACCGCAATTCTTGGGTTTTTGTGCGGAACCGTCGGCACATTTGCTGTTTTAAGAAAGCAAAGCCTGATGGGGGATGCGATATCCCACGCCTGTTTACCCGGGTTAATCCTCTCATTCATAATTTTTAACAGCAAGGATTCATGGCTATTGATTCTAGGGGCGGCTATTTCAGGAACCATCGCTGCACTTATTGTTTTGGGCATCACCAGATTCAGCAGGGTCAAGGAAGATAGCTCTTTGGCAATAACCCTTTCAGTTTTTTTCGGCTTCGGGCTGATGCTTCTCACCTGGGTTCAAAGAAGGCCTGATGCGGCCCAGGCTGGTTTGACCCGCTTCTTGTTCGGCCAGGCTGCAACCTTGATGGATCGAGATGTGTGGTTTCTTGCAACCATCGCGATACCGTGCCTATTGATCATTTTTTTATTCTGGAAACAATTTCAATTGGTTTGTTTCGACCGTTCATTTGCCCAAAGCCTCGGGATATCGGTATCGCTCTTTGAAATTCTTTTATCCCTGCTACTGGTGATGGTGATTGTGGTAGGCCTCGAAACCGTGGGCGTGGTATTGATGAGCGCTCTTCTGGTCGCCCCCGCGGTGGCTGCAAGGCAATGGACTAACAAACTCGGTCACATGGCGATACTTGCGGGGTTGTTTGGCTCTTTTTCTGGAATCGCAGGGGCCATTCTAAGCAACATGGGAAAAACCAGCATCCCCACTGGTCCAGTCATTGTGTTGTTCATCACCTTGATTGTTCTGTTATCCATATTATTCGCCCCAGCCCGCGGGATTGTCTGGTATCAATTCAAGCATTGGAGGGATAGCAAAATCCTTCATTTGGATTCAGTCCTCGCAAACCTTTCAAGCCTCGCGAGGGAACATAGTGGAAAACAATATGGCCATAGCATTGCGATGCTCAAGGAAATAAGCTCAAATCCATCTGGTGTTCCAGGAAGTGTCCAAAAGTTGACAGAATTGGGACTGGTCAAGGAAGTGGAAAAAGGGTTCTTCATCCCCACTTCCAAGGGAGTTGAATACCTGGCGGAAAAAACCTCCCACATGGGAGCCAACTGAGATGACACAGGCACAAATTGAAATCCAATTGCTTGCGATGGCGACTGCGGTTGCATGCTCGTTGTGTGGTGTGTTCCTGGTGCTAAGACGAATGACCCTGATGAGCGATGCAATCAGCCACACCGTTTTACTCGGAATCGTGATCGCTTATTTTATGACAGGAGACTTGGCATCACCATGGCTGATTGTTGGCGCGACCACATCAGGGGTGTTGACTGTTTTAATGGTAGAAAGCCTGCAAAAAACCGGGGTGGTGCGTGAGGATGCAGCAATAGGCCTTGTCTTCCCCGCGTTATTCAGCATCGCGGTGCTTTTAATATCAATTTTCTCAAGAAATGTTCACCTCGACATGGATTCAGTGCTTGTGGGAAAAATCGCCCTTGCTCCATTACCCTCACGAAGAATGGAAATCTGGGGTTATGATTTTGGCCCCAAGTCCCTGATGTTGATGGTTGCAATTATCATCATGAATCTTGGATTCATATTTGTTTTTTTTAAGGAATTGAAGGTATCAACTTTCGACCCGGCTTTTAGCAAGGCAATAGGGTTCAACCCATACTGGATACATCTGGGGCTGATACTTTCCGTTTCAACGACCGCGGTCGCATCATTTGATGCTGTTGGCTCCATCCTTGTTGTCGCATTAATGGCGGGACCCGCAGCTACCGCCTACCTTTTGACAGACAAACTTTCAAACATGCTGGCATGGAGTTGCATTATTGGAATGGCAAGCGCGGTCCTGGGATACTGGCTGGCTCATTTTCTTGATGCGTCCATCTCTGGATCCATGTCTACCATCACTGGGATTATATTTGGTTTCACATTTTTATTCGCCCCGGAAAGGGGATTGCTATCCGTTTGGAATCGAAACAAAGTCAGAAACCGAAAATTCAAGCTGGCCCTTTTGCTTTTGCATCTAACCCAGCACGAGGGTACAATCAGGGAGGAAGAGGAATGCCATATTGAAAGCCTTCACCTTCATCTTAGATGGGATGAATATGAAGCACGCTCGGTCGCATTTGAAGCGGTTGAGACATATTGCGCGACGCAGGAGAACAAAGTTCTAAAATTAACTCCCAAGGGCAGGATCATCGCATTGGAATCATTGCAACTGGGAACAAACCTTAACTGATTTCCCTAAGAAAACCCTCATGAAAAAACCAATATCTCAAAACATGATGGAATGGCTTCAGGGAGAACTGAGAACATGGCTGGCTGAGGGCACGATTTCACCGGGCCAATTTGAATCCATCATTTCAAAATATGACTCCCAGGCTGATGCTGACCAAAAAAAATCCAAGGCATTCTACACCTTGATAATCGCAGCCTCGGTTCTGGCAGGTGCGGCCCTATTATTGCTGATTGGCAACAACTGGGAAGCCATGAATTATATAGCCAAGCTTGGGATTATATTCGGCATCACAATAACCTTCCAAGGATTGACCCTGGTATCCCGTTTTCGTTGGAACAATATCGCCTTATCTGAGATTTTCAGTCTCCTTAGTTGCATCAGTTTTGGAGCGGGAATTTGGCTTATCGCCCAGATCTTCAACCTTAACGCCCATTATCCAGATGGATTTTTATGGTGGGCCATCGGTTCGCTCCCCCTGGCATTTCTCGGACAATCCTCATTACTTTGGTTTTTAGTCATCACCTTGGAAATTATTTGGTGCTTCACTGAAGCCTCGGCTTTTTCCAATTCGCTTTGGCTTTTTCTAGGTAGAAACACAAATCTGCCCGTTGCGGCCTACCCCATGCCCCTTTTATTATTACCCGGCTTAATCTGGGCTTACTTGAAAGATTGCCCCAAGACAATGGCACTGCATTTAATTGGTTTTGCCTGCTGGTGCCTTAGCTTATGGATAGCATGGGAATTCAACAACCTTGGCTTACCTCTACTAGGTTCGCTTCTTGCAACATATTGGCTTTTGGGAATGACTATCAAAATCAAAGAGAAGCTTGCTGCGGCAACTCATCAAATTGGAATGATAGGGATTTGGCCTCTACTTTGCATTTTCAGTTTTTATGACTTCCAAAAACTTATCACAGAAACAGCAAGGCCTGATCATGTCGCTGGATACGCGACCTTAAGTGGTTTTCTCTTTTTTATCATTGGGATTGCAATTTTCCTTACTTGCTGTTTTTCAGCAATTTCAAAACGCAACTCCAAGTCCATCAATTCAAAAGAAATGCTACTTGCTTTTGCGATTTTATCACAATTAAGCCTGGCTCCGGCCATCAGTTTTTATTTCAGCTCACAGCTCACATTCACAATGGTACTGATCGCCAACGGCCTTATGCTTGTTTACTCGGCAATAATGATGGACGAGGGACTCAAGACGAATTCCACTCCCAGATTTTTTCTCGGGGTGGGGACATTTTTATTATGGACTATACTACGATACTTTGATCTTTTTGGTGAACATGGTGGTATGCTTGGAGCTTCACTTCTCTTTTTCATTAGTTCAATCGCCTTGATTGGGCTGGCGTTTTTCTGGCGCAAAAGAAAGGTTGTCATCCATGTCAACTAGCAATTTCGCGCAACCTCTGCCACCTTGGAAAGACCCTGCGAAAATAGGACTGGCAATATTCACGGCATTCATTTTCCAATTGATCATCCTTGCAGCCTTGAGCGGCAAGGGACTTGTGCCTCGCATAACCTCCGACAGGGTACGCTTCAATGTTGTGCCTGTTGATCCACGGGATATATTTCGTGGTGAATACATCATACTTGGATATGAGTTTTCAAGATTACCGGAGGATGAATCGCTTATGGATGAGCCAACCAAAACACGCAAGAATCAATATGAGAAGCCAAAAAACGCCATAGTTTATGTGAGTCTCAAGTTTAATGTCAGGGAAAACACTTATTCGGGAGTCTTTTTCTCAAGCACCCCACCAAAAACCGGAAGATACCTGAGGGGAAATTTAAAACCCAACAATCGAATCGAATTTGGTATCGAAGCTTTTTATGTTCAGGAGGGAAAAGGTAAAATATACGAAGATGCAATATCAAAGAAAAAACTTGTTTCAGAAGTATATCTTGCCCCGGATGGCTCGGCACAAATGAAACAAGTCCACATTATTGAAGCCCAAAATGAAGGACAAATTCAATGATTTTTTCCCGTCGAATTTTCTGCATTGCCACCATTCCAATCCTATATTCTTCTCCAACATCCTTTGGTTACCATGAGGACACTCTCCCAGAAGGACCTCCCGAAGCGGGATTTGGCCTGACCATGGAAGAGGCCACCTCAGGTTGGCTTAGCCTTTTCGATTCAACCACCGATTACGGATGGATTAAAGGCAAAGTGTCAAATAATTCCCTAATTGAGGGAAGTTTTTCACTCCCATTGACTGATTGCAAATTAAAATTAAGTTCGAAAGAAAAATCCTCGATTTTACTTGGCGATAAAATTCACCATATTAATCCCAACAATCCTGCCATAATCGAATCTTCATCATCCAATAAAATTTTAAAAATTGAATCCGGTAGTTTAAAAGAAGTTTCAATGTTTCCATTAAATTTGAAAACACAATTCAATGGCAAAGATCTTTCAGGTTGGAAAGAAATCATCCGTAAGGGAAAATCTCAAGCCAAGTGGCAGATAGCGGATGGAAAAATAAGCGCAACCGGCGGTCCTGCCGCACTTGAATTGGAAAACCAGCTTCATGCCAATATGATCATCCGGATAAAAGTATCCACAAAGGCAAGGCACTCAAATGGTGGAGTTTTTTTTCGCTGCATACCAGGCGATTTCATGAATGGTTATGAAGCTCAAATTTATAACCGATGTGATGAAAACAACCCAGCCAAACCGACCAAATGGGCGACAGGCGCGATAGATGACCGAATGCAAGCAAGACGGTTGATCAGCAGGGATTTTCAGCCCTTTAGTATGACTGTGATCGCCCATGGTCCTAGAATTGCCGTTTGGGTGAATGGTTTTCAAACTGTGTCATGGATAGACACAAGGGAAAAATCCGATAATCCCCGAAAAGGACTTCGAATCGAAGCTGGCTCAATTCAGATTCAATCCCACGATCCGATGACAAACATGGAAATTCATGAATTTTCATCTCGTAATTGGTAAACTTGAGACTTTGCCTTCTCATGTTCAAATATAGCGATTGGGGTTTTGCAACATTTCCAAATAGGACGCTGGTAAAAGTTGAGCGTTTGATAAACCAATTTTTGCCATGAGTTCAATGGCAATACTCTCTCCATAACTTTCCGATTGAAGATCATCCAAAACAACCTCAATTTCAAGAAAATCGCCCAAGCCTTCAACTCTATCCAAGTGAATCCGGGTATTTTCAATCAGATAAAGAAATCTTTGTTTTCTAACGGAACCGAGCACTCCATATGCGGCAGTCAAGATGGTTCGAAGAGTCTCAGGCTGATAAGTTGGTGATATTTGATAAACGGATAATTTTGGCGTGTTGGAAAGCGGACGCTTATAAAAAATCAACTCTCCCTCGGATTCAGAAAAACTTCGAAGTTTAAGGTTTCCATGGGGACAATTAAAGAAAGTGTCATGTTGGAAAAGCTTAAACGGTCCAGAGGTTGCAAATATGGATATTTGTTTAGAAAGAGATTCGATTTTGTCAATTTTCGCTTTAATTTCAACATTTCTTGGCATGGTATTCTTTCAACATCAATTAAATACTAATTCCCGTAGAGTATTTTTCCGTGCCCCCCTGGAAAAGCACTTAAATCGAATCAAAATACAAAGCATAAATTAAAGGGGGATTACAACATGAACACGCTTCAAAAGATAATCTAATTTTCTGAGAGGGTTTTGTTTGCCTTTGGAACAAATCACCAATAATATACTTATTGGTTCCTCTTCTCTCCCGAAGCAAAATAAAAGGTTGGCACCTAGCCGCCATCCTTTATTGGAGTTTTTTTAGTGACTCCCCGAGAAATCTTAGCTCACATTCGAGAAAAAGAAGTGCGGGCGATAGATTTACGATTCATGGATTTTCCAGGTCTTTGGAAGCATTTCACCATTCCCGCGGAAGCATTGCGAGAATCAACCTTCGAGGAAGGCCTTGGATTTGATGGTGCCAGCATGCGAGGTTGGCAAACCATTAATGAATCCGACATGGTTGTGATGCCAGTCCCTGAAACTGCGTTTCTTGATCCTTTCGCAAGGGACAAGACTCTAACCATGATTTGCAATATCCAGGATCCTCTGACCCGTGAAGACTATACCCGGGACCCTCGGAATGTCGCTAGAAAAGCCAACAACTACATGAAGGCATCTGGTATTTGCGACACTGCCTACTTCGGCCCAAAGATTGAGTTTTTTGTTTTTGATGACATCCGTTTCAATCAAAATGAACATAGTGGCTATTATTTCATAGAGAGTGCAGAAGGCGCTTGGAATACCGGGCGAAATGAGGCTCCAAACCTTGGTCATAAAATCCGCTACAAGGAGGGTTACCTTAACTGCCAACCCTCGGACTCGGGGCATGACCTAAGAAGCGAAATGATGCTTGCGATGCTTGATTGCGGCATCGAAATCGAATCACATCACCATGAGGGATCAACCGCGGGCCAGGGCGAAATAGATATTCGTTTTTCCACTTTGGTTGAAATGGCGGATAGCGTCCTTAAATACAAATACATTGTGAAGAATGTCGCCCGAAGGCATAACAAGTCCGCGACATTCATGCCCAAACCATTATTCCAAGATCATGGCAGCGGATTACATGTCCATTGTTCGCTATGGAAGGGTGGGAAAAATTTATTTGGTGGCACCGGATACGCCGGTTTGAGCGATACTGCAATGTACGCCATCGGCGGCCTTTTAAAACATGCCCCCTCCTTGTGTGCCATAACAAATTCAACAACAAACAGCTACAAACGGTTGGTACCCGGTTACGACGCCCCAACCCGTTTGGCTTACAGTAGTCGAAATCGTTCCGCCGCCATCCGTATTCCCGTGCATTCTCACAAGGCAAATTCAAAGCGAATTGAATATAGATGCCCTGATGGTTCCAGCAATCCCTATCTTGCATTCGCAGGAATGCTGATGGCAATGCTTGATGGCATCAAAAACAAGATACATCCAGGCGAACCGATGGACAGGAATATATATGACCTTGGTCCTGAAGAACGGCTGAAGCTACCTGGTACCCCAGGCTCCCTGGAAGAATCCTTGAATAATTTGGAAAAGGACCATGAATTTCTTTTACAAGGCGATGTATTTACGGAAGATGTAATCCGTACTTGGATTCAATACAAGCGCGAACATGAGGTGGAGGCGATAAGAACCAGACCCCATCCCCATGAATTTGCGCTTTATTATGATTTATAAGCAGCCTCTCCAAGCCCCTGTGGGTGAATGAAGGAAAGCGCGGCCTTCCAACACCAATGACTCGGGCGAACCTCCGCGTTTATTTTAACAGGATTTGAGGATTATTATTATGAGTTCGACCAACATCCGTTCGCAAGCCATCCAAGCCATTGCAAATTCAGGACATGTTCTTGAAAGACTTAACTTTCAAGAGACACCCCTTAAAAAACTCTTTGGCTGCAATGTTTTCAATGAGGAAGTCCAAAGAGAACGCCTTCCAAAGCCAATTTTTAAAGCTCTTCAAAAAACAATCAAGCAGGGAGTCGCCTTGGATCCAACCATCGCTGACAGCGTTGCAAGCGCGATGAAAGATTGGGCAATTGAAAAAGGCGCAACCCACTACACCCATATTTTCCAACCAATGACTGGCCTTACCGCTGAAAAACATGACAGCTTCCTCAGTGTGGATGGATCAGGAAACGCAATTGTTGAATTCAGTGGCAAGGAACTTGTGAAAGGTGAACCAGACGCCAGCTCATTCCCATCAGGCGGAATTCGAGCAACCTTTGAAGCTCGTGGCTACACAGGCTGGGATCCTACCAGCCCAGCCTACATATTGGAAAGCCCCAATGGCGCCACTCTTGTGATTCCAACGGTGTTCCTGAGCTGGACCGGGGACATCCTTGACAAAAAGGCTCCCTTGCTGAAGTCCATGGAAGTCCTTTCAAACCAGGCTCTTCGTATCCTCAAGCTTTTTGGCAACAAGGATGCGAAAAAAGTATTCACCACGGTTGGACCTGAGCAGGAATACTTCCTTATTGACCGAAGTTTCTACCTTGCAAGGCCTGACTTGCTTCACACGGGCAGGACTCTTTTCGGTGCTGCCTCACCCAAGGGTCAGGAAATGGAAGACCAATATTTCGGCCACATTCCTGAAAGGGTTATCGCTTACATGGCTGATTGCGAGGCGCAATTGTTCAAGCTTGGTGTCCCTGTGAAAACCAGGCACAATGAAGTTGCTCCTAGCCAGTATGAAATCGCACCCATTTTCGAAGATTCAAACCTTGCCACTGATCACCAAAACCTTCTGATGGAGATCCTTCGAAAAACAGCTCCGAAATACGGAATGGCTTGCTTGTTCCACGAAAAGCCATTTGCAGGCATCAATGGTTCAGGCAAACACAACAACTGGTCCATGTCAACGGATACGGGCGAGAACCTGCTGAATCCTGGCGACACTCCCCACGAAAACGCTCAATTCCTGGTATTTTGTGCCGCAGTCATACGCGCAGTGGCCAAATACCCCGAACTCCTGAGGGTTGTTGTCAGCGGTGCAGCCAATGATCATCGCCTGGGTGCTAATGAAGCTCCCCCCGCGATTATCTCAATTTTCCTGGGCGATCAACTTCAGGATATAATTGATCAGCTCGAAAAAGGTGGCGCCAAGTCCACCAAGCAGGGTGGCCAAATGGAGATCGGTGTCACCGTTCTTCCAAAGCTTCCCCGTGACGCGGGTGACCGTAACCGCACAAGTCCTTTCGCCTTCACAGGCAACAAGTTTGAGTTTCGTGCTGTGGGCGCATCGCAGTCGATCTCTGGCCCCAACAGTGTCCTAAATACCATCGTTGCAGAGTCGCTTGACTTCATCGCGACGGAACTTGAAAAGAGCACCAAGGCCGGGAAGGATCTGCATAAAGCAATCCAAGAAGTTTTACTTGGCATAATCAAGGAAAACAAAAAGGTTCTCTTTAACGGCGATGGCTACTCCGAGGAATGGCACAAGGAAGCTGAAAAGCGCGGATTGCCAAACCTTCGCACCACGACTGATGCTTTGCCTGTGATCATTCGAAAAGATAGCATTGAACTTTTCACCAAGTATAAGGTTTATACTGAAAAGGAACTTCAAAGCCGTTTTGTCATTCTTTGTGAAAATTATGTCAAAACAGTTAAAATCGAGGGTAAGACTGCTGTGTTGATGGCAAAAGGCATGATTTTACCAGCCGCCATCCGTTATCAGGGTGAAGTGGCCAACTCTGTGAATGCCACCAAGGCCGCAGGTGTTGATAACAGTGCCCAGCTTGAAATCCTCAAGAACCTTACTTCAACCATAACCGACTTCCAAAAAGCCTTGGGGCATCTGGAAAAGGCGCTTGGCGAACATCCATCAGGAGATGAACACGCTCATGCAACCCATGCTCGTGATCACATTCTTGGAAACATAGTCAAGCTTCGAGCCATATCCGACAAGCTTGAAACCATGGTTGCTGATGATCACTGGCCATTGCCAACCTACCGCGAAATGCTCTTCATCAAGTAAGAGTTGATTCAAATAAAGAACCCCGGTGGAAAATCTCCATCGGGGTTCTTTTATTTGGCCTGATTATTTTTTGGGCTCCTGGGTTTTATTCAACTCCTTGAGTTTATTTGCGACACTTGCTTTTTCAGGAGGAAGAAGCTCCTTGAATTCCCTGACCCAAATGTTCCTAAATTTCACAGGGTTGCCATGAAACTGGATATCTATGGGAAGTTTGTCTGGATGCGCCTTGTATTCTGGCGGTCGGTCATACATGGTTCCGCCTTGGAGTTCCGAGTGGTTTTGAACCAAAACACCATTATGCAAGACAGTTATATGACCTGGCTTTGACACCTTGCCTTCCTTGTCAAACCTCGGGGCGTTAAAAATTATATCGTAAGTCTGCCATTCCCCAGGCTTCCTGCAAGCGTTAACCAAGGGAGGATACTGTTTGTAAATGGATGCGGCCTGGCCGTCAAAATAAGTTTTGTTTTCAAACGAATCAAGTATCTGCACTTCATATTTGCCCATGAGATAAACCCCACTATTTCCCCTGCCCTGGCCATTACCTTCAACTTTTTCAGGTGAAGCCCATTCAAGATGCAACTGGATATCGCCAAAGGCCTGCTTTGTTGAAATACCAGACTTGCTGGCAATTGCAGCACCATCCTTGATGATCCATTTTTCACCATTTTTCCATTGCGAAAGATCCTTGCCATCAAAAAGCACAATCGCATCCGAGGGCGCAAGACCAGCACCACCCGGGTTAACCACCTTGGGTTCGGGCCATTCAATACCACTCTTGAATTCCTTTTGAGCAAAAGCCACCGAATTGGAAAGTAATGCAGTGATCAAAGAGGCGGCAATCGGCTTTAAAACTTTACTTGATAAAAATCTCATCTTAAACCTCGTAAAAATGAAAATGAAATCACAACCGAAAAGTGATTCTAAAGGTGTGAAGCAAAAGATACAAAGAGTTTTTAACAAATGGTAAATCTGCTGCCTGGTAATCGTTTGATGATGCGTTTCATCTCCATTCCCAAAAGTTTACCCGCCACAATCCCGGCACTTTGTCCACTGGCCCTGATAAGTTCATCAAGATTACACTCATTTTCCGACAAAGCCTGCCAAATTTGCGCTTCCGCCTCATCGAGATTGTCTGGTATTTTCAATGATTTTTCAGCCTCCTCAATTCCGGGAAGGAGTTTTTGGGAAAAGGAGGGCGCCCAATCTTTCAATTCCTGCAGCACATCGTCAACATCCCTGATCAAAACCGCACCTTTTCGAATCAATGAATTGGTTCCCCCACTTGCCGATGATTCCACACTTCCGGGCAAAGCAAGCACTGGTCTGCCTTGTTCAGAAGCATGGACTGCGGTAACCAAAGCCCCGCTTTTTTCAGCAGCTTCCACCAATATAATCGCCTTACTGAGGCCGCTGATAATCCGATTCCTTGCTGGAAACATTCCCGGAAGAGGCGCCTGCAACATTGGTGCCTCTGAAAGAATGGCGCCTTTCCCTGTGATATCAGCCGCAAGTCCGGCATGCTCTGGTGGATAAATTTTGGACAACCCCCCTGCCAAGACCGCGATTGTCCTTCCGCTCGCTTCCAAGGCACCGCGATGGGCCTCAGCATCAATTCCCCGGGCCAAACCGCTCACAATCGTGTAACCCGCAAGTGCCAAACCTTTGGCCAACTTTCGGGCCATTCTTTTTCCATACTCGGTACAAGATCTAGATCCCACAATTGCGATTGATTTATCATCGCATGGCAAAATCTCACCTTTTAAAAAAAGTATTGGTGGTGGATCCCAGATCGACTTAAGACTTGATGGGTAATCAGGCTTGTTAATCACAATTGCCTTCACACCATGGATGCGCATCGAGGCGATCTCTTGGTCAGTCTTGTACTTTTTGAAAGAATCAAAAAGCTTGGTGGCCGTGTTGAACCCGAGATGGGGTACCTGTGCCAGGTCTTGAACGCTGGCATTGATGACCGCTTCAGGTGAATGGAATTTTTCCAACAAGGCTTTGGTGAGTCGCGGGCCCAGGCCTGGAACAAGATTCAATAAAATCCAGGGCTTTAAATCTTCAACATCTGGTTCATACATGGGCGATGTGAACCTTTCAATTTAAGGGTGACAAAACTCCTTTTACATTTTCTTCCGTGACATCATCAAACAATGCGACTTCACCAAGTTTTTTCGCGAGAATAAATCGAAGGTTGCCACGCACGGACTTTTTATCATTTCGCATCACCTCCAAAAGTGAAGTGGAGGATAATTTTGGCGGGTCTGTGGGAAGATTGAAAGCCTTTAACAATGCCACCACTCTCGCCGCAATGCTCTCATCAATCATTCCCCTGTTTAATGAAAGCTTGTTGGCACAAACCATGCCCGCAGCAACCGCCTCGCCATGCAACCATGCACCGTAGCCTCCGATGGTTTCAAAGGCATGCGCGAAAGTATGGCCAAAATTCAAAATAGCCCGTAAACCTGTTTCCTCTCGTTCATCCTGGGAGACAACCTGGGCCTTTAATTCACAGGAACGCTTGATGATTTTAACCAGCAAACCGGGTTCCCTGGCCAGGATACCCGCCGCGTTTGCCTCAAGAAAGCCAAACAACCCCGCGTCAAGGATCATGCCGTATTTAACCACCTCGGCAAGGCCGCTGCGGAATTCCCGGTCTGGCAATGAATTCAACACATTGATGTCGATTGCGACGCCAACCGGTTGGTGAAAAGCACCAATCAAGTTTTTACCCATGGGGTGGTTGATGCCAACCTTGCCACCGACAGAGCTATCCACCATCGAAAGCAAAGTCGTGGGAACCATGAAAAGGTTTAAACCACGATTGTAAGTAGCTGCCACAAACCCGGCCAGATCACCTACAACACCTCCACCCAGTGCAAGCACCATTGTCTTTCTGTCAGCCCGCGCGTTGACCAGTTGGTCGAACAACTTGGAAGCACTATCAAGGCATTTTTGATTTTCGCCTGAAGGCAGGACCACCTCTGCCACATTTATACCCAAATTGTGGAACACCTTTGAAATCAAGCTGGCTTGAGTCTTCAAATGTTCATCACAAACAATGAAAAGCAATGTGGTTTTGGATACATGGGGAAAAAGAGCAGGGATATTTGAAAGCAATCCCTGCCCGATTTGAATATCGTAACTTCTGGCCTCAAGGCCGACCCTGACTTTTTCAGGAGCTGGATCTTTGGATTCTGCCAATGTTTTTCTCACCCAAGTTACAGTAACTGATCATGCTTATAATTTACTAAGCCTTGGCATTACAGCAACTTATTTACACCTAGGAACCAGATTTCTGGCTACAATACATTCTGGTTTTTTCATAGGTGGGCCAGATGTTACGAGAAGAACAGCTTGATTTAAGGCGGCAACGCGCCGCTCAATCCATTTTTAGAATTGAAAACCTTGGAAGAAACAAGGTTTTCAGTGATTATCGAGTCATAAACAATCGTAAAAACACCGCTTATAAGGTCAGCATCCGGGGATTCAACACCGGCGAAAACTTCTGCGAATGCCCTGATTTTAAAACCAACACCCTTGGGTCATGCAAGCACATTGAAGCAGTACTTGATATTTTACAAAAAAACGCGCATGGTTTGCCCAAGCAAAAACACGCCCAAGTCACCCGGCCTGAAATTATCCTTCGATACGACACAAAATTACGACTTGCTATTTTACTCCCAAACCGTCCCTCTCCCGCGTTACTTGCACTTGGACAAACTTTTTTTGATGCCAATGGGGATATTAAAAATGATGCAAACCTTGAAGAATTAATGAAACAGGTTGAAAAAAACCCTGAGGAGATCACTGTTTATTCAGATGCTCTTGATTTCATCAATCTTGAACTGGAATCAAGAAAAATGGCAGTCAGGGAAAATGAATTACGCACCTTGTACGCCAATGACCAATGGCATCCAAAATTGTTGCATACGGAATTACTTACTCATCAGGTTGAGGGAGCTTTGTTTCTTGCCCATAGAGCCCGATGCATTCTCGCAGATGACATGGGACTCGGGAAAACCATCCAGGCGATGGCGGCAGTTGAACTCATGGCGGCGGAAAGAAACTTGGAACGGGTGCTCGTGGTGACCCCCGCCTCTCTCAAATTCCAATGGGTTGAGGAAATTCGCAAATTCACATCCAGGCAGGCACAGTTGATTGATGGCCCTGAAAAAGACAGGGAAAACAGCTACTCCTTACCAACCTTCTACAGGATTGTGAATTATGACATTGTAAAATCCGACCTTCAGAAACTTAATGCATGGGAACCTGACCTTGTCATCCTTGATGAGGCCCAAAGAATCAAGAACTGGGAATCAGATACCACTAGGGAGGTAAAAAAATTAAAAAGCAAATTCGCATTCGTGCTTACCGGGACTCCCTTGGAGAATCGACTCGAGGAACTGTATAGCATTGTTGAGTTCGTTGACGCACGAAGGCTTGGACCAGCCTTCCAATTTCTTGCGGACCACCGAACAGTTGATTCACAGGGAAAAATCATCGGGTACAGGAACCTGAACCAGGTAAGGGAAAAACTCAAGCCAATTCTTCTGAGAAGGACGCGCGAGAAAATACTTCAGGACTTACCTGAAATCAATGATTTCACCATCCATCTAGAATTATCCAAATCACAGCAAAGACTTCACGCTGAAGGAATGGAGCAGCTTGCGAAAATTGTATCAAGAAAAAATCTCACTAACATTGACCACACAAGAATTTTAAAAATCCTCACAAGATTGAGATTAATCTGCAACAGTGCCTCATTGGTCGATGAAAGCATGAATGAGGATGAATCTCCCAAGCTTCTTGAACTGATGATTCGCTTGAAGGATCTAAAATTGTCCGGAACCAAAAAAATTGTAGTTTTTTGCGAATCCAAAGATTTCCTTGTTTCCTTGGAGAACCTGCTTAAAAACAATTCGTTGGGCTATGTTTTTTTACATGGGCAACTTCCGGGAGTCAGTCGCGCCAATATCGTCAGACAATTCAGGGATGATCCCGGAATATTGGTGTTTTTAAGTACCGACGCTGGAAGCACAGGATTGAATCTGCAGTTTGCTGACACTCTTTTCAATCTGGACACTCCATGGAATCCAGCGGTTTTAAAACAACGACTTGCCCGAATTCACAGGATGGGTCAAAAAAAATCGGTGCAATGTTTTCAATTTGTAATGAAGGCAAGCATCGAGGAAAAAGTACTGGAATCGATCAATAAGAAAAACCAGTTATTTGAAAATCTTTTTGGTAAAAATGAGGATCAAGTCGAATTAAACTCAACACTGGGACAAGAATTCCTTGATCATACAAAAACCTGGGTAAGGCCCAATGACTCGTTAAGTGGCGCAAATATCGAGAATAACATTGAGCTTTTCAAAGCCGCCATCCCTTTTCTCGAAGCATTTCTCAAATGCCTTAAAACTCCTGAAGGTAGTTCAGCCCTAAATACGGTCCCAGTATCCCTTAAAAACCAATTTTTTTTACTTTGCCAACAAATAGCCAACCACAAAAATACACCTAAGTAGTTATATTTGTTTAAGTTACAACAAAAAAACTCCGAAAACAATTTTGTGAAATATTTTTAAATTTACGAAACAATCAATCAAATAAAGTGTTTAAAATCTACCTAACCTAAATTGTCTTAGTGTCTTACAACAGGGTGCATACATGTTAAATCTTCATAAATCACTGCTGATAAAACTATTTGCGGTAACATTGGGAATTGCGATCATTGAAATTGCCGATGCCGCCTCCCCAGACGCTAAAGACACCAAGCCAAAAGCAAATCAAGAAAAGAAACTGGCCACGACCTCCGCTAAGCCACTAGCATCGAAACCTAAAGTTGAAAGCAAGGTACTTTCAGCTTTGATTGACAGTGAGATAGAAAAAAAGCTTAAGGAAGAAAAAGTAACTGCATCCGCCAAAAGTTATGACTCCGAGTTTCAAAGAAGAGCTTACCTTGACATTATCGGAAGAATACCAACTGCAAATGAAACCAAGTCTTTCCTTGACGACTCTTCCCCAACCAAAAGAGTAAAGCTTATAGATGACCTGTTAGCTGACGATGAATTTGGAAAACACATGGCTGATATTTGGCAATCACTACTTTTGCCTAGGATTTCAGACAATCGACGGGTTCAAACAGAACCATTAACCACCTGGCTTGAAAATCATTTCAATGAAAACACTGGCTGGGACAAAATTGCAAATGAATTGTTAACTTCCACTGGTCCCCAAGATAAAAATGGCTCGATCACTTATTTTATTTCAAATGGTTCTGTTGATAAGATGACGGATTCCGTAAGCAAACTTTTCCTAGGTGTTCAACTCCAGTGCGCCCAATGCCACAATCATCCCTTTGTTGACTGGAAACAAAAAGACTATTGGGGGTTGGCGGCATTTTTCATGAAAGTCCAGGCCAATCCTCCGCGCGGAAAAGATACATCTTCTCCGACAGTTTCCGAGGGAAAAGCAATCAACAAAAATAAGAAGAGCCTTCCTGAGGCAGCCCAGTTTGTACCAGCCAAGTTTCTGGCATCTGAGGAAGCAAAGTTGAATTCCTCGGAACCATACAGGCCTGTTCTTGCTGATTGGCTTACTTCTAAAACGAACCCATTTTTCAGCAAAGCCATGGTTAATCGCATGTGGGCCCAGTTTTTTGGAAAGGGCCTGGTAGACCCAGTTGATGACATGCATGATGGTAATCCTGCAACCCATCCGGAACTTTTGGACGAGCTTGCTGTGCAGTTTGCCGCATCAAACTTTGATCTCAAATTCCTTGTCCGTGCAATCTGCAATTCTGAGACTTATCAGCGTAGCAGCAAACCCAACGAATCAAACAAAGACACAAACATCGCCCTATTGGCCCACATGCCAATTAAAAATATGACTCCGGAACAACTTTTTGACAGCTTGACAACTGTGATGGGCGCTGCAACCAAGGCGGAACAAAAGCTTGGCAAGGTCAAAGCAGCAAAAAATCAACCCAAGGGACAAAGGGCCCAGTTCGTGGCTTTCTTTCAACCCGAGGAAGGCACATCGCCGCTCAGTTATGAAACAGGCATTCCCCAAGTTCTACGCCTGATGAATTCCCCCCAGATGAATTCCGCCAACATCATTCAAAGGTTGGTTGACAAAAACACTGATACTAAGACTGCGATCGATAAGGTTTATCTTTCTGTTCTGAATCGTATGCCAACCGATGAGGAATTTTCACGCATGTCCAACTTCCTATCCCAAGCCACTGACAAAAACAAAGGCTTGGCGGATGTATTATGGGTATTGCTCAACACCAGTGAATTCACTCTTAACCACTAAAAGTAACCTGTTTTTTTAAAGGATTTTATAATGAACAATGAAATGATTGGCGGTTTATACCGAAGAGACTTTATGAAACTGGGTGCCCTCGGAGTCGGTGGCGCATCTGTATCTGGCTGGATGAATGTTCTTGCAGGGCACGCCGCGGAAGTGCAAGCAAAACATAAATCATGCATCCTTTTATACATGAGTGGTGGCCCAAGCCATAAAGACACCTTTGATTTGAAACCCGATTCCGAAGGTGCCGGCGAATTCAAACCAATTTCCACCAGCGCCAGTGGCATACAGATCAGTGAACATTTCCCCAAACTTGCTAAGTGGATGCATAAATCAGCTTTACTTAGGGGTATGAGCACTGGAGAGGGTGCCCATGCAAGAGCAGCTTATTATCTTCACACCGGCTACAAGGAGGGGCAAGGTGGTTTGACCTATCCTAGCCTAGGCTCCATTGCTTCCATGGAAACAGGTAACCCCCTGCTTCCAATACCTAACTTTGTCACGATTAATGGTGGTAGGTCTTACGGGTCCGGTTACCTCGGATCGAAGCACCAGCCCCTTAATATTGCTGATGCAAAAACAGGTGTTGCCAACTTGAACTCGCTCGTTTCTGAAAACCAGTTTAACTCTAGGGTCTCTCTCTTGAACGAGATGGAAAAGGCTTTCCATAAAGATTATGCTTCTGATGCTGGGGTTTCGCACCAAACCACCTACCAGCGTGCTGTGACCATGATGAAATCAGCACAGGC
>SYCV01000232.1 GCA_005786805.1 Planctomycetia bacterium
ATTAATTTTGTTTAAAGCCCACGGACTGCGCTCCGTGGGACATTTTTTATAAGCATTATTTAAAGCCCACGGACTCATCGTTTTGAAGATGAGAATAAAAAAACCCACCCAGCGTAGTGGGCGGGCTTAAATTTTAAAATGTTGATTAATTTTATTTAAAGCCCTCGGACTCATCGTTTTGAACGATGAGAATGAAAAAAACCCACCCAGCGTAGTGGGCGGGCTTAAATTTTAAAATGTTGATTAATTTTGTTTAAAGCCCTCGGACTGCGCTCCGTGGGACATCTTTAATACGGATTATTTAATCGATCAAATCCCGGCAGGCGCTGGGAATATCGTGATCTTCGAAAACTTCCTCACATGCTCAGCCATGCGCTCACGCAGTTTCTCCGCGAAGTATTCCTTAGCTTCCCCTTTAAGGTCATCAAATTTCACTTCTTTTCCCGCTTTTTTCTCGGTTGTAAGAATCAAATGATAACCGAACTGGGTCTTCACAGGTTCGCTCAATATGTAGGGTGGCAGGCCAAACGCGGTCCGGGAGAAGTTTTCAACCATCACCCCATCCCGGGTGAACCAACCCACATCTCCACCCTGGTCCTTCGATGGGCAAGTCGACTTGTCCTTGGCTATGATCGCGAAGCTTTCATCAAGGATCGCAATGCGGGCTTTTTCCTTGGCCAGATTGTCCGTCGTGGGCGGAAGTTTCGCCATCTCCGTCTTCACCGTGTCTTCAACCTGTTTTTTGTAACTTAAAAGTTGAACCCGGGCCTTCTCCATCTCGGCCTCGTCAGTTGGGGAAACCGTGAGAAGGATATGCCTTGCGCGCACACTCGCGCCATTGAACACTTCCTTGTTTTGCTCGAATATTTCCTGCAATGCCTTGTCAGTCGCCTGGGTGTCCACATATTTCTCCCAGCGAATCTCGGCGGAGATATGCTCCTTTAATTCCGCATCGGTCAGTTTCAATTCCTCAAGCATCTTCGCGTAATCCTTGCCTTGCTTGACGATCTCAGCCTTCATCAACCCATGGCGCTTATCAATCTCAGCGACATCGGCGACGATTTTCTGCTGCATGAGATACTGGTCCACCAGCATGTTATCAATGAGATGATTGATGAGTTCGGGTCTTGCTGCAGCCCTGCGCTCTGGTGGGATTCTTTCCAAACTACGCTGGACCGCGCTTTCAGTGACGGCCTGGCCATTCACTAGTGCCGCGGTGCCGGGAGGGGCTTTCACCGCTGGTGCCTGCGCCATACCCAGACTGGCCACAAAAAAGAAAAACACAAACGACAGCTTCCTTGCCATGCGTAAACTCCTTCAAAATCATTGTCCCCGACCAAGGGGCATGGGTATCCAAATCGCCCATATCAGGCAATTCTAATCAAAAAGTGATTTTTTTTGCGATAGCGAAATTATAAAAAATCGAGCCTACCGGCGAGACCTGCAAGCCACACCCTCCGCAATCGCGGATTTCATCTCCCTTACCGCCCGGTCAAAGCCAACAAGCACCGCCCGTGAAATGAGACTATGGCCGATATTGAGGTCCTCCACCCCATGAATCGCCGCAACTTCTTGCACATTATGGTAGTTAAGTCCGTGCCCCATATGGACATGAAGGCCGAGTTCCCGAGCCATGCGGGTGGCTTCGCGTAATTCATCAAGTTCGCGATCAATTTGAACCTTGGTTTTCGCTTCGGAATACCTCGCGGTTTGAATTTCAATTGCTTGGGCCCCTAATGCATGGGCGGTCTCGATCTGGGCACAATCCGGGTCGATGAACAACGAGATGATAATCCCCGAGCTTGAAAGCTTTTTCATGATTTTTTCAACCTGGGCTCGGTTGGCAATCAGATCCAATCCGCCCTCGGTCGTCAGCTCGGCCCTTTTTTCAGGCACCAGGGTGACTTCATCGGGTTTGTTTTCCAACGCCAATTCGGCGATCGAATCGCTCGCGGCCATCTCCAAATTCAACCACCGCACCACCGGGCGTAGCAGCCTTAAATCGCGATCCTGAATATGCCTGCGATCTTCCCGCAAATGAATGGTGATGCCATCGGCCCCACCAAGTTCGGCAAGGATAGCCGCCGCCACGGGGTCGGGTTCGTGCCCAAGCCTTGCCTGCCTAATCGTCGCGACATGGTCAATATTCACTCCAAGCCTGACAATGCGTGTATCGTTCATGTTTTATTCCTCTTTCGAATTTGGGGGCAACCTAAGACTTTTGGGAAGTCCCGGTGCAAGCTGCCGATATCTTCGTGCTTCCGCACTTAATATTTTGATCAAAAAATACCCAAGGCACAGCATGATGATCGAGTCAATCAACCCGCCCACAACGGGCAGGCTGGAAAAAGGGACCCAGTAGCCGGAAAGAACGATCAAAAGGAATATTGCCGCGGGCAAGGCCTTGTTCAACGCGCCCAATTTATAGCGGGGATCAAAAAACATGCATGACATGGCCCTAAGCTCGGGGACAATTTCGTTGAAAAACCATTTACCCGCAAGGTACAAATTCAAGCCGGGAACCTCGACCACTTCCTCGCCATTTGCAGATGTTGAATTCGTAGCAGAAGGTGCCTTTGACACTTCACCAGGATTGGGGATGCCATTGCGTTGGAATTTTACGGCCAGCCTGCTTGCGATCCGCTCTTCCAGGAGGGTTTGGTCCTGCAAATTCGCAAGGGCCCCCTCAAGCCTTGAAACCCTAGCCTCAAGTTCCGAATGATCTTTTGTTTCCATGATGGTTTCAACACCAGAATCATGCTGGGTTTTGGTGAAATAACTCTTCTGGCCCTTGTTGGCATCCATTTCATCCCCTTAAGAATCTGATCATCGCATCCTGCTATTTCCACTTTACCCACTGAAGCTTAGTTGGAAAAGGAGATTAAACATAATTCCCCACCCTTCTCTACTGGATTAAAAACCAAAGCCCACCTGTCTTTTCAGGATAAAAGAACAAAGCCCACCCGTTGCGATGGTTGGGTCCAGATCTTAAAAAACCCATAAAAAAACCCACGGCTTTGAACCATGGGTTTCTTTTCAAAAGCTTGAATCAAGTAATTACTTGATGGCTTCCTTGAAGGCCTTGAGTGCGTTGGCGCGAACAGTCTTGGAAGCTGGCTTGGCTGCAAACATAACCTTTTCCTTGGTGAAGGGGTTGATGCCTTCGCGAGCCTTGGTGGCTGGCTTGTTGCGAACCTTCAGCTTGAGCAAGCCGGGAAGGGTGAATACGCCTGGGCCCTTTTTGCCAAGTTGATCAACAATCACAGCATGAAGGCTATCAAGAACAGCGCCTACTTGCTTCTTGGACAATTCAGTGTGTTCAGCAATGGTGCTAAGGACCTGGCTCTTGGTCATGGCTTTTTTCTTGTCGGACATTCTAAAAAACTCCCTAAGGCTTGATGATATGAAACACAGGAAAACTCATCCTGATATATAAGGAAAGTTAGGATTAAAGGTGATGAGTGTCAATCATAAAAGGGTTATTTTTCTAGGGTTTTGATAAAGTGATGGTGCGTAAAGGCTTAAAAAACAGGGTTTTGAGGATATGGCATTAAAAAAAGTGGAATAAATGCGGGAAATTCGAGGGGTTTATTGCAGCTGCAATGAGAAAACCACTAAAAACAATAAAGCCCGGAGGTAATTATTCCCCCCGGGCTTTTAAGACTTATACAAGTAAAATCAACATACGCAAAAACAGAACCACTTTGATTCAAATGCATGTTAACAAATTTTAAAGAACTGACATCCAATTATCAAATCCGCATTCAATAAGCTGCGCTATCAAATGAAAGAACACTTTTATTCAATAATCTCGGCATAGGGCACAACCTCACGATCCTTGGTCCGGTCATAGCCAACCCAAGGCCCCGGATTCCCGCGATTGATGATATCAACTTTTGTAAATCCAGCTCGGGGGTGCGTTTTTAGAAAATCTCCCACAAGATGCCCATTCAATGGGTCTGCTGCATTTGCAGGATTGTTGTATAACCTTAAACTGATTGTCTCTTCATTATCTGTATTTGGTTCGATCGTAAGCAGCATACCATCATATGAAGTGACATTGGCATATGGCGGAACGACACTTTTAAGGATAAGGGCACCAGGAACACCAAAATCATAATTCTGAAATGGCGATGTGGGAACAGGCAAAGCGACATTTTTTAACTGCGCATTCACCATATTGGTGCGATCAACAATCGCAAACATACGGTGACGGATATTGATACCATCCGCTTTGCCGATTTCAGCACCCAAGGTAGGTGGTTGGGTTGTTTCGTCAGTCACCTCGAAATACCCGGTGGTAATCCAAACTGCAAAAACATTGCTTCTGGTATTAACACTTTTACCAATTTTGGTTAACAATTCTTTCCTTGGATAAATTGCAGGTATGGCTCCTGAAGCTTGAAAACCAGCCACATCAAGAAGATTCCCGAATGGGACCTCAGCATTTGCTGGATTTGTGCTCGCAAAAGACTGATATCCCAGCAAAGACTTATTAAAACCTTTTTTGGAAACTGGGCTGCTAAAGTCAACATTGTTAGCTTGGCCAAAATTAACAATTGGCCTCTGGGCAGTTAAATTATTAAATCCATTGGTCACATCGGCGGGAGTAAAGTTGTTTGCGATGGCTGGATCTGCAACCGCTTGTAAAACCTCTTCACTATGCATTGTATTGACATTCACCTTCCCAAGTACCCTGCCATGCATTGCTTCGCCGGCTTGTAGTGGAGAGACCCCAACCGCCTCTAAAAACCTATGCAATCTTGTGTTTTCATCAAACCAAGGCCAATTCGAAGCATAAGGGTGAGAGACTTTCATGGGAATATTATTTAAAGGAACATGAGGCTGATTAAACGAATCGTTCCACCGGCCTGCAGTTTGAGTGAATTCATGAGGCTTGACAGAAGAAACATGTATCAGCTCAATCGGATTAATCAATCGCCTGTCAAGATGCGCGACCCAAGGCAGTGGGTTCAACAGATTGGTGTTAGGAAGGCCCATATTATGTTGAGCCCCACCCATCATCCCACCAGTTTGATTCCCGGAATTGTTTCCATTGTACATATTGTTTGCGTAATTCATTATGTCCAAGCCAATCGAGTCCAAATATGGAGATCTTCGGCCTACCGAAGAGCTTGTGGTAACATCCGGAGCCCTGGCTGCGGCGTCATCATATTTTCTCAGATCATGCATTTTCCCCTTTGAGAAAACATCAATCGTGATGTAAGGGTTATAAGGGAGCATATTATTTGCCAGCATTCCGGTAACCGGGTCTAAGTCATTTGGCGGCATGCCTGCATAAACTAATTTCTGCAGCATAACTTCAGGGGTATTGTTTATGCCCGGAGTCTGGGCCACGGGGATATTTTTTAATTTGATTTTCGGGGTTTTAAAGGAGACAGCAATCTTTGGGTCCGCCTCGGCCCGAAGGGTTGTATCATCGCTGACGACCATGAATCCACCTGCATTCAAATACCAAGTCCCCGGAACCATATTGGGCATGGGCATGTTATTGGGATCGGTCCAGTTATCCAAAATTGCCTTGGCCATGCCGTTGGAATCTGAGGCAATGTTATTCATGTTAAAATCATGCGACCCAGTACTATTGAAATAGTTGCCGTTGAGAGCGTTCATTTGCCCAACAACCTGCCCACGCTGGCAAAATACCAATTTGTAATTCTGAAATTCAGTTCCGCTGGCGTCTTTGAATTGAAGAACCGCGTTATGCCCCCCGGGTCCGACGCCATAATTTCCATCGGGAGGCAATGGATTCATCAATTCAACCACGGTAAACAAATGGGTTGGCATTGTGGCCTTGGTATTATTCATGAACATATCAGCGGAATCATTTTGTGCCATTGAATAAACTTCATTGATCACGACCCTTGGTAATTCAACACCAAACACATAATCCTTAGGATCTCCACTCCAGCGAAATACGGTGTTGAAGTCATCTTCATCGATAAAATCAACAATATTCGCGGCAAGTTGGGCAAACCATCGGTTTGTCTTTTTTATTTCCAGAAGATCGCCTTGGACGGTAGGGTCTGGTGATGTAGCAGCGATCTCGTAAAATACAACGCCTGTCACACTTCGCAGCAGGTTATAAATTTCCTGCGCAAACACCTGTCTGTCGTTTACAGCCTGATCAAACTGAGCTTTGACAGGCCCTGCATAGTTTATGAAATTAGTCTGGTCAGACATACCATTTTGAACCACCGCGGGGAAAGCAGTGAGGGGCCTATCAAGGTTAAATTTAAGCGGTGGACTTGTTTGATTTGGAATTATTGTCGTCGTATCTGGAATGGGAGAATAATAAGTAGTGCCCATTTGAGCCACTGGGGTTGTTCTATCAGGAAAAAGAAAATTTTTCATTTTAAAAGTATTTGAATAAAGCGTGCCTGTCATTGCATTTGGAAGGGTGTCAGGAATGATCGGGGCCATTGCGGGCCTATCCAAATCCGCGCTTAATGTCGTGATCATGTTGCGAATTCGTTGCCGAAAAATACCATCCATACTGGAACCCGGACCCGCATTCGCATACGGCATATCCAAACCCAGAGATTTGGGAAGTAATTGTCCCAACTGGCTTCTACTAAACGGTTCTCCCTTACCCTGCCAACGAAGTATGGATGCCGTTTCCGAAACAGGAAACACAGTAGAAACACCAGTTGCTGATGATTGACTAAGATAAGGATTGAAATTCCTCGAATGATAATTCAAACCTGCTGTTACACCATCCAGCAAATGTTCATTAGCCTGCCCATTTGCAAACCCCGGACCAAAAGATGGAAAACCATTTGGGTTTACGAAACTAGGCTTGGCGGTTGGCCCCCAACCACCCATTGCTTGATAATCCCCAGCGCCATTAAAATCCACTTGGGAATAAGAGTGCAACAATTTACTGGCGAAATAAGTTGCAGGGGGCGGGTTAGCGTTTACAAGAAGGTAATTTGCCTGATACAAACGACCAAATGTTTTCCATTGATTCACCGACGAAGCAATAGAGGCTGCAGCAGACATTCCGGAATTTGTTCCGTAAGACAACAAATTCAAAAACTCATTTGCAGGAGAAAGAGGAGAATATTGGGCAACCATTCCAGCATAATTTTCAATCAATTTTTTTGGATTAATCTCCCAGCGCCCCCACCCCTGGTTACTGGCATGGTCGGCGGTGAAAAAAGGAGTCGCAGGATCCCGTTGCATCAGATTTCCCGCAACATTCAGATTGATTCTGCCATCAAGGTCAAGAATTAGAGGGGCGATAAGTGCCTTATATTTTCTGCCATCTGGCGTTGTCATCACAGGGAAGCCCGCATCAATCCACCAACTATCATTACCCCCTGGATACCCCTCAAGGTTTTTAACATCCAAACCAATACCAGCGGCATCCATTAACGCGTTATTAAATGACGGCTTAATTATGGGATTGCCTGCAGAATCAAGCGTGTAGCCACCTAAGAAAAAATGATGGTTGTCAGGATAGGTATAGGATGGATTCCATGAACTTGAAGGGGCATTGGGTGCATTAGCCATTTGCCTGCTCCCTCTTTCAGGATCAGTAACCACAGTGGTTCCCGTGACCAAGGTCTTGATTCTATAATCAGGATTGGCCAATAATTCCGCCGCGGTTTTTCCATTGCCTTGAAAAGGGCGATCATTAGCACCTGCAACCTTGTATCCACCGTACATATCCCGGGCAAGACTGTGACCTCGAAGTGAACTATTGGTGGTTAGTATTTTCTTAGTTGTCGGATCAAATGCCGTTGGATCAGCAACATCATAAAGAATCTGCCCAAGAGCAAAATTAAACATATAACGGGGATCGATATCCGGCATTAAAGCAAAGTCGCTTCTCTTATCCGTGGCATTAAGGTCAAAGTCACTGGTTTTACGGATGGAATCCGCAAGAAGAAGGTAAGTGGTACCCACCACCAAAAACATCGAAAGAAATGCCACCACGATGAGAAGGATCATTCCTGGGCGTTTGGCGTTGGTATTTGTTTTCAACAACATGACAAAGCCCTCTTACAAGTTACTCTCATAATTTTTGAACCATCACAAACATCTTGGCAGAATTAGATTTTTGGTCCCAAACACGAAGTGAAATTTGAACCGCCTTGACATTCAAGCCCGTATTGTTGGTGACATTCCAAACTGGAATAAAAGAATTATTGCCAGCGGTATTTCCGGATGGCTGCCATTTTCCACTACCATTATTCCAATAACCAATGTCATATTTTGGAACAGCAGCATTCGAACCAACCCCTTGGTCCGTAGTCCAAGTATCAAACACCTTGATTGATGCATTCGCATTTGCAAGTGCGTAATTATTAATAGGGGGATAAGCGCTATAGGATGGTTGGCTCAAAATTGTCGATAAAGCCTCATAATCGTACCTGTCATCAGTCAGCAGTTTGACATCAAACGAGATCACATTGGTTGCGATAATATCAGTATTTACTTTTGCTGAAGTGTTGGGGAATTCAGAAAACAAAGGCCCGACCCGATTGCCAAGCTGGTTGAAACCTCTGTTACCCGTGCGCTTCCATGGAACCGAAAGGTCAGAGGGCCTGTTAAAAGTACCAGTGGAAAGTTCGCAACTGATTTCTTCCCTTATAGCAGCACTGGTGGCCGGAAGAGCCACATTAGGGATATTAAAGATAGGCAGAACAAGCTTTTGCTGCCTGTAAAGATTAAAATAAGGCAAAGCTGCAGCAGACTTCCCATCAGTTTTATCAGTAACCGGGGTGTTTTGGGGGCCTAGAAAATAAGCAACCTCCGCCCAATCCGAGTGAATCAAATTCGCATTATTCTCAAATCTGCGGATATTAAAATCTTTCATCCCAATGTTTGTGGTGCCGTTTGTGAAAACATTGCCAAAGGATGCTCCCAAACCACTCTCGAAGAATTCACCGGGGTTTTTGCCGGGTAGTTTGACAGTGAAAGCAAGCATGTGATTTGCTGACGCCGCACTTCGTCGGAAAGAAACACCATTGTAAGCCCCCTCATTCCCAGAAGGCTCCACACCCGCAACAGGCTCGAATGGTTGGTCCTGCCAAAGCATGAAGTAACCTTCCCTCGGTGGACCGTTGTCCCAGAATTCAGGGTCACTTAACTTCTTACTACCTTCAAAATGATAAGCCCCCAAATCGCGTTGCAACAAAGTCATTGCAGGCCGGATTTTCTCCTGCATATCCGCCAACTCTTTCAACCCCTGCATGGTGCCCGTGGCAATCACAAAAGCCTGGCTCATGATGGAAAGCATTAGAATGATGAGCGCCATTGCCACCATTAACTCAACCAAGGTGAAAGCTGGCCGCATTTTAATGAAAAATGGCGAGGAAATTTGTCTTTTATTCATCAACCCGCCCCCATATCAACAACACGTACCACATCCGAAAGGAGATAAACGCCTTGGATTACAGCTATACCAGAGGTGATGGGTGCCCCAAATCTTTGCCGAAACTCCAATTCGTTACCATTGATGTTTTGAATTTGATGAAAAGTCCTTTCTCCAAGATTATTAAGAATCATCACCCAATCATTCCTTTTGCAACTCTCACAAAATGCAACATTTGAAACAGTGATGGAATTGACCGGATTTGCGGAAGATAGAACCGCCAATGATGAGGAAAAATCAGGAAAAGTCTGGCTGCGACCCTTGAAAACAAGCATGTATCTGCGGGATGGTAATGGATTATCGAATGGTATTTTTTTTTCCAGGAGGAATGAAACCGAATATCTGCCAATGGATGAAACAGGAGCGACAGCCCTGCCGGACTCATCAAGTTCAATGTCATTATTCGAGACAAAATAACGCTCATTGATAAGTGCTGTTGGGGAAACACCATCATTGATATATGCCACAGGAACTCCGCCAAGCGAAGTGCGCGAAGGCCCAGCGGCCTGGTCCAAGAACAAATACTGTGGATTGGAACTAACCATCCCTGCGGAATTTAGAAAAGTTCCAGCGACACTATTAAGTCTAACCCCCGCGGAAAAAACCCAATTGGGTTGATTTCTAATGAACTCCAAGGCATCTGTATCAAAATTACTTTGGGCATTATTGACAACTTCATTAATCTGATATTTCTCAATACTTTGCCCCATCATCAGGGCAGCGACGGGAAAAAGCGCAAACACACTTACCATGCCAATCCCCATGATGAAGATCGCCATTAATACTTCCAGAAGTGTAATGCCTTTTCGATTCACGAAAGTTCCTTTAAATTCCCTTGTTTCGGGGATCAATAGAAAATTGGTATGGGTTTCCCGCAGGCCCAACCTCATAAACCCCGATTGAACCGGTCATTTTCCTTACCGCAAGAATCGCATCTCGACTGTAATTGCCAGCAAGAGATTCAAAATTATGAAAATGCAAATAAACATCCGTTGTGGAATTGTTGAGACTGCCATCAGGGTTAAAAATAATATCTGATGCCGTGGAGAAAGAACCAGTGCCTAGAATTTCTATAATTGTTGATAGTTCAAAAGGGGGATCACCTGATAGTTCAACCGCCGCCCTAAAAACCTTATATTTTGTACCAAACACACTTAGATTTTGAAAAAAACCTGACGAACCATTGATAACTGTGGCATTAGGAAGTGGAGTTGAAATGGTTGCGACATCCCCTGATTCCAACACCATGAAATCCCCGGGATTAATCACACCTTGATAGGCGGCGGGGAACCCCAAAACAAATGTCATTGGATTTACCGTGACATTCCCGACAATCAATCCATCCAAAGGGGCGGGTTTTTGAATTAATACCACACTATCCACCTTGCCATCCGAATTGGAATCATAAAACCTTATCCCGGTGGGAAGGCGTTCCGCCTTGGCTCGGTTTCTTGCGGAAAGTAATGCTGATTGAACGGAATTTGAAAAACGCGAAAGTTCACGGTCTGCTTGGTTGGCAGGATAAAATGCCGCGGTTATTGCCGTGAACATGACAATGATGGCTATAACCACCAATAACTCAACCAAGGTCATCGCATTTCTTTTTTTGATTAAATTCATCTTTACAGCATCCAACTGATTTGGCGTTTATTCAGTGTCATAAACAACATCAACGCGTAATGAACCCACCTTAAGAGATTTATCCGCATTGTTATCGGTGGTATCCACAAAGTGAATTTTATGATACACAACCACCCCGCCCGGCTTGATGATTCTCGCACCGGTGGTGTCTGTTAGGATCGAACCCGAACCAAGGTCTTCAACCTTCAAACCTTTGGGGTGAGATTCAAGCGAGACCAAAAGGCATGCGCTGGAATTTCGGTTGTTGGTACTGGCAGCATTCGGAACATTTTTCTTGATTGTATTTGCAGCCAGCAATTGCTGTGACAAGGACAAAACTGATAATGGCGAGGGAGTTGGATAGGCATAACAGGAATTCAAAGTTGCAGGATTAAAGTTTGCCTCAAAAACTGGTGCTGCCGGAGCGACGCTAGGAGTATTGTTGAAACTATAGACCGGCAGGGAATTATTTATTGCAGTTATTGAAACGGGAAAATTTCGCACTATTTGAGCATTTGTATAAACTTGAATCGCCCTCGCATTAGGGTCTAATTCTGTAAGAAGCCCATTGGTTTTCAATTTGTCCGCAAGGGTTTGATAGTAAGACTTGTCCGTGGGAGACAATGCCTGAAAATCCTGCTTTGCCTTCTGTTGGATGTCCTGGGTTATCCTGGCTACCGCTTGTTTGACAGTATTGATGGTGATTGAGACGCTTGAGTTTGGATTGGTGGGGTCGCGCTGCCAGGCTGCGTATTTAAAAACAGCACCGGCAGTCAAAGCAGCTAAAACACCTATGATGGAAATCACTACAAGGAGTTCGATCAAGGTGAAGGCTTTTCTTTTAATCAAATTTGTGCCTGATGATACCTCCATTTTATTGCTCCTTTGCACCAAGTTGAAGTGAGGAGAAATTGGAAATGTCATCAAAAACCGGAGCACCGGTGGTATATGGTGGATTATAGTACCCACCAGGCCCGAAAGATTTATCTTGGCCGGAGCTAATTATTTGAAATGTCTTAGGATTATAGTAAGAAGAGGCCGCAACAGGCGGACTAGGACTCTTATGATATGGATAAAGTATTCCACCCAAAGGATTAGCAAGAAAATATGCATAATCAGAACTGGAGAAATATCCGTAAGAACCACCAGAATTATTCAACATAGTGTAATAATTCGAACCTGACACTATCTGCTTTTGTTTGAACTCATAGAACGGGCCTTTTGTCTTGTATTTTGTATTTGTAACATCCATTGGATTAAGAGGATTTGATGAGAAACCGAGAAAATTTGGTGATCCGGTTGAAGCATCAGCAAAACCACCAAGTAAAAAGACTAACGCTTCCATACCAAGCAATTGTTTTTTTTGCCCCGAGTAAGTTGTAGGATTTACGGATGTCCCCAGCCAAGGAATTGTGGTGGTAGAATACCAATTTTTACCAAACACTTTAGTAAAGAAGTTAAATGAATCCCTGGTTATGGGGTTGATAGGAGCCCCAGTCATTGGATTAGTAGCATTTGCAGCAGCTTGAAAATTTGGCCCGCTAGAATATAACTCAATTATACTAGGCAAATTATCCACGCCACCAAAGTTTTGTTTCGCGGCAGCTATGGCAGCCTCTAACTGAGAGATTTCCGTGCGTGCAGCAACCATCTGGCCCCTGCTTAAAATTTTCATCACGCCCACCGAGGTGAGCGACACAAGGATTCCAATGATGGCGATAACCACCAACAGTTCTATTAGCGTGAATGCCGAGGTTCTGGATTTGATCAAAAGCGACATGAACTGGATCCTCCGTTTTCATTCTACCAGCTTGATATCAGGACTTGACTGGTTCTAGCGATAACACCCTTTAAACATAGGGCTTTTGTAACTGGACACTTGGTTTTTAAGACATCATTACCCGTTTCAACATCAAAAAACAGGGGCAAAACCCCTGCCTTGAAACCCTATTTGCTCAAGCCTTCAAGCATGCCGATCAACGGCATGAACAAGGCGATAACAATTCCACCGATCACACCCCCGAGAAACACAATCATGATCGGCTCAAGCAAACTAAGCAAACTTTCGACGAGGACATTCACTTCCTCCTCGTAAATGTCAGCCACCTTGTTGAGCATGGTGTCGAGGTCGCCTGTTTCCTCACCCACATCGATCATGTTGACAACCATATCGTCAACAAGCTTACTTTCGCGAAGCGGTTGCACGATGGTATCACCCTCACGGATGGACTCGTAAACACGCTGGTAAAGTCGTTCGAAAACCTGGTTGGTGCAGGTCGCCTTAACGATCGCGAGGCCTTCCAAAATAGGCACCCCCGAGGACACCAAAGTCCCTAGGGTACGGGTGCTCTGGGCGATGGCTGTTTTTTCAATCAAGCCGCCCACGACGGGAATCCAAAGGCTGACCCGGTCCAGCACATATCCCCCGGTCCTGCTCATACGCAAGAGCTTAAGCAGCAGCCAAAAAGTAAGTGGGATAAGCGGAAGAACATACCAATAGGTGGAAACCCAGCGTGAGGTTGCCATCAGGTAAAGGGTCAGGGAGGGAAGCTTCATGCCGAAGTCTTTGAATATTTTCTCGAACTTTGGAATGATGAAGATCATGATGAAGACGAGAATGGAGACGGCGACAAAGATAACCACGGCGGGGTAGATCATCGCACCGGTGATTTTTCGCTTGAGCGACTGGGCTTTTTCCTTGAAGTCGGCAAGACGCTGAAGGATCACCTCGAGCGCGCCGCCCGCCTCACCTGCTTTTACCATGTTCACATAAAGGCGATCAAAACACTTGGGGTGCTTGCTGAAGGCCTCGGATAGGGTTGAACCCGACTCCACATCCTCGATCACATCAATAAGCGCGTACTTGAGAACCCCGGGCTTCATCTGCCCCTCGAGGATACGAAGAGCGCGAAGGATGGGAAGGCCGGCATCCTGAAGGGTTGAAAACTGCCTGGTGAAGGTGCAAAGGGCCTTTCCAGAGACGCCGCCGATGGTGAATCCACGCTTCTTTTTGCCGCCCTTCTTCTTCTCCTTGCCTTTTTTAGCCGCCACCTGGGTTATTTTGGTAACAAAATAGCCCATCTGGCGGATTTTTTGCTGGGCTTCCTCCTCGGTAGCAGCATCCACGGAGTCCTTGATTTCGGTCCCGGTGGTATCCATCGCCTCGAACTTAAAACTAGGCATAATCAAACTCCTGAAGAGCGACTCTTGCTTTTTTATTCCTCAGTAACGGTCTCGCGGACAATCTCCTCCAGGGTGGTAAGGCCCTGGTGAATGGCATGAATCCCCGAACTTCGAAGGGTCCTCATGCCCGCCTTAACGCAACTCTCGCGAAGCTCATCGGTGGAGGCCTCGTTGGTGATCATATCGCGGAGTTCATCGGTCATCACAAGAAGCTCATGGATACCCATGCGGCCCTTGTAGCCGGTGTTATTGCAAATTTCACAACCTTTGCCGTAATAGAATTTCTTGCCCTCGACCATCTCGGGGGTAAGGTTCAACTCGAGCAATTGATCGGGGCCAGGAACAAACTCCTCACGGCAATTCACGCAAATCCTACGGACAAGCCTTTGGGCGAGAACCCCCTCGACGCAGGCATTGATCAGGTAGGACTGCAACCCCATGTCACGCATACGGGTGATGGTGCTGGGGGCGTCATTGGTGTGAAGCGTGCTGAACACGATATGGCCTGTAAGCGCGGCTTGAACCGCGATCTGCGCGGTC
>SYCV01000233.1 GCA_005786805.1 Planctomycetia bacterium
CCACAAGGGTGCTTTTTGCGTACGCGAGTTCCTCCAGCGTTTCAATATCGTTGAAGCCCAAGTGGTCGCCTTGCCCGATGTTGACAACCACGGCGGCCTGGCAGCTATCAAAACCCAAGCCTTCGCGTAGCATGCCTCCTCTGGCGTTTTCGAGCGCGGCGCTTTTCGCCATCGCATGTTGCAGCGCACACTTGGCGCTTTTTGGCCCGGAACAGTCGCCGGTGAAAAGGCGATGGTCACCCAAGTAGATTCCCTCGGTACAGGTCATCAACACCGGAGAGTGTTCCTGTGCGAGAAGATGGGCAATAAACCTGGTGGTGGTGGTTTTGCCATTCACCCCGGTTACTGCGGCTACGGGTATTCTGCCTTCATCGCCCGGAGCGAAGAGAAGATCAAGCAAGGCGCTGGCGGCATGATTCCAGCCCGCCTCATCCTTGATGTAATAGGAAATATCAGGATTTGCCCTGACACCGAGAATGGTGAAATTTGAATCTTCGGGGATAAAGTCCAGTTCAAGTTCCGCAACATCCAGCCCGACTACCCTTGCCGCCATTAGAAGGGCTTTGGAAAGTTTTTCAGGGTAATCAGAAATAGGCTTGGGGACCCAGGCACCATCGATATCCTCGAGGTAGGATGAAATTTCGGTCCCCACCACCAATGCGTAGACTCTTTTACCCTTAAAAATTGGCTCAGCAAGCATGTAATGAGTCTTGGCCTTGATCTGTCCAAATACGGTGCCAAGGTTTTCAGGTGATTCTATGGGAATGGCGGGGTTGCTTCTGGATGTGTAACGAGGCCTCAGAAGGAAAGGGAAACCAATTTGGGAAGCACTTGATTGAACCTCCTCCAGTTCTGAGACAGGGGTATTTGGAGGAACGGGCAGACCGACATCCGCTAGTAATTTTGAAGCGGTGAACCAGTCGTAGGCGATCCAAGATGCGACCGCGCTGGTATGATCGGTAAGCGATCCCTTGATGCGCCTTTGTCTAAAGCCATGCCCTAGCTGTATCATGTCATTGGCGAGGATCTGGAAAGGGATACCCCTTTTCCTGGCTTGTTTTCGAACGGCTTCCTGCAAAGGGGTGAGCCTATGTTTTTCATAGGTTTCCCTGATTTTCGCGATCCACGATTCAAGGTCGGGGTTAGTGTCATTTATGGCAGCAAGGCAGATGTTTCTGCCGGCTTCTAGGGCCACTTTTCCCGCATATTCCTCAACATATTCGATCGCAACCTTATAGACGCCATCTTGGTGGGTGAGCCGGGTTTTGCCATAACCAACCTTGATGCCCGCAAGGCATTGAAGTTCGATGACAACATGCTCAAGGATATGGGCCAGATAGGTTCCGCGTTCGAGGCGTTGGAAAAACCCACCGGGTTCCCCTACGCTGCAGCGATGTTCAAAGAGGGATGGAATCCAAAGTTTGAGTCGTTCGTTGAAACCGGGTAATTCAGCGGAGGAGGAATCTTTGAAGGTTCCAAGGTCCAACCAAGCTTCCAGCACGGTGAAGCTTGCCCAAATATTTGGTCCACGCAGGGCCAAAATCCGCTGGAATTCCATTTTGATGCGTCTTTCGATGTATTAAATCTACTTCAGGAACCGCTTGATAAACGGTTAGTACAACCCATTTGAAACATAGTCGTAAATGATTCAACATGTACAATTCGTGGGTGTTCCAAGTGTCTAAAAACCGCAGAATTAATAAAGTTCTGCCTGACATCTTGATTATTGCTGAAAATAAAAAAACAACTTGATTCAAACTCGAAAAGTAGGCGAGGAAATTGAGGCTTTTAGCGTTAAAATCGTTAAAGTTTGAACCTTGGGCTTAATTGGATTTCCGGAAGCAGGCTGCCTTGGAATTTGCTTGTCTCCCATGGAGTTTAGACATTGCAACATCATTTTTAAAGTAGAATTAGCCAAGGTGTGCAGTTTGAAAACACAGGGTATAACTTGAGCGCAAATACATATTCCAGAACTGGCCCGAACTCTGCTGGTGAGCCGATTTCTCCAGCAATTGATATCGACCTTGATGAAAACCTAGTTTTCAAGCCGATTCACTTGAGCCTGGAAAAAGGAAACAGGCTGGTATGCAGCAACAATGAAACGGGAAATACTTCCCGAGAGTGGACACTTGGGCCGGACACCCAATTTGAAACTAGTTACCAGCATGGGCTTGGCACTCTTAAAGTCATTTTGAATTCCGGTGAGGTGTTGAGTTGGAATTTCACCACCCAGATAAAGCCCAAAGTGCATCAATTCATCCAGGATTGCAAAAAGGTGCTTGGAGTCGTACTGCCTGCCGTGACCACCATCTGCCCCGGTTGCGGTGGCATATTGCAAACGGATGAACTCTGCCTGACCTGCAACCCTCTTCCGGCGGAAAAGGGAACCTCGCTGAAGATGCTGCTTAGGTTGCTTGATTTCGCCCGGCCCCAGATGCCCCTTATCATCCTTGGTTTTTTACTCACTTTGTTAAGCACCTTGGTGGGACTCATTCCTCCCTATCTGGTAATGCCCCTAACTGATGATGTTCTCATCCCGATGCAGCAGGGCATATTAAAGGAGTTTAATCCGGTCTTTTATTACATCGGATTACTGGCGTTGGCCGGGGTTGCCACCTGCCTTTTGGAATGGGCCCGATCCTATTTCTCGAGTTGGGTGAGTGAGCGCATCAGCGCCAGCCTTCGCATGAAAACCTACAGCCATCTGCACACGCTTTCCGTGGAGTATTTTGGAAGCAAAAGGACCGGCGATATCATGTCCCGGATATCAAGCGACACTTACCAGCTTTGCAATTTTCTTTCCTCACATGTGGTTGATTTTGCATCGGATATCCTCATGGTTGTTTTGACCGCAGTCACCCTGTTCGCAATCAATCCTTTCCTTGCACTGGCGAGCCTGACTCCGTTCCCATTCGTTATTTATCTTGTTTACAAGCTGCGCGGACACCTTTTGCAAGGGTATCGCAAGGGCAGCATTGTTTGGGCCGATATGACCAGCGTGCTTGCTGATGCCATTCCCGGCATTCGTGTCGTGAAGGCTTTCTCACAGGAAAAAAGGGAGATTGATCGCTTTGAATTTGCCAATTCGCGGGTAGTCCAGGCGAATGACCAGATCAACCTATGGTGGGCAATCATCTGGCCCTTGATCACCTTCACCACCACGCTTGGTTTGCTGGTGGTCTGGGTGGCGGCAGCATGGCAGATCTACCAGGGCCATATCACCGTCGGGGTTCTTACCGCTTTTCTGGCTTATATCAGCAGGTTCTACAGTAGAAGTGAATCGATGATCAGGTTCATGTCGTATGCCCAGAGGGCCTCCGCAAGCGCGGGCCGTTTGTTTGAGATACTCGATCGTAAACCCAGTGTTCCCGAGCCTGCGAGGCCGGTGGCACCCGGTAAGCTTGAGGGGAACATTGAGATCCGCAATTTGCGATTCAGTTATGGTTCCCGGGAGGTTCTTCATGATATAAGTCTTTCCATTCGCAAGGGCGAGATGATAGGTATCGTGGGACCAAGCGGCGCGGGTAAAACCACGCTCATAAACCTTCTTTGCAGGTTTTTTGACCCGTCACATGGATCAATTTCCGTTGATGGCACGGATATCCGAAGTTTTCCTGTTTCAGATTACCGTAGGAACATTGGCATCGTGTTGCAGGATCCGTTTCTTTTCTTTGGGTCCATCGCGGATAATATTTCCTACGGAAAGCCGGATGCTTCACGCGCTGAAATAATAGATGCGGCGCGGTTTTCGAAGGCGCATCCCTTCATTCTCAACCTTCCTGAGGCGTATGATTCCCTTGTGGGGGAAAGGGGGCAGTCGCTTTCCGGCGGGGAAAGACAGCGTGTCTCCATTGCAAGGGCCCTTCTTGTTAACCCCGGGATACTTATCCTTGATGAGGCCACATCCGCCCTTGATGCTGAAATTGAAAAAGAGCTTCAGTCGGCACTTGAGAACCTGGTCAAAGGCCGTACCACCATTGCCATTGCGCATCGATTGAGCACTCTCAGGCGTGCCGACAGATTGATAGTCATGGAAAATGGCATGATCGTTGAAACCGGCACCCACACGGAGCTTTTGCAGAGAGAGGGGCTTTATTACAGGCTTCATAAGGCACAGCAAACACTTGCAGCGGGATACACGATATGACCCAGCCAACCAATCAACCTGATTTATGGCATGAAGCCGATGGCAGCATTTGTGCAAGGTTGGGTGACGGCAGGATTGCCAAAAACCTTGTGCCTTTGAGCCTTTTTCCCCTATCAGAGGATCATAAAAACATCATCCTGCTTGAGGGAGATGAGGAGGTTTCTTTCATCGAGGATACCACGCAGCTTGAGAAGGGGCTTGCGAATGCGATCCAAGTGGCGCTGCTAAGGAACAGGTTCATCCTGAAACTTTTAAAGATTAAAAAAATAAGCGGCCTTCGCACGCCATCGGAATGGGAGGTGCTTACCGACAGGGGGCACGCCTCCATGGTTTTTTCATCGGAAGAGGCCATCCGCAGGTTGCCTGATGATGGTGCCCTGATCCAGGATTCCCAGGGAATTCGATATCTTGTTTCAGGGATCGGCAAAATGGATGCGTTTTCCCGAAAAGTCATTGAGTATTACATTTAAAACCATGAATAATGAATTCATCAAAGCAATGCGATTCACCAAGGGGCCAAGTGCTTGGTTCAAGCTTCCGGTTTGCACTTTTACCATGGAGTCCGAACGGGTCAAAGCTCCTGATGAAACAAGGATCGCGATACTGAAAGAATTGGGCCTGCCCTTGCCTGTGGGATTTTCATCAGCGGGATTGTGGTTGGCAAAGTTGGCGCAAAGCATCCAGGGTTATGCGGCAAACCAGGGAGATTTTTTCTCCTCGCGCCCAGTGAGCGAGCAATCAAAATTTCTCACCTTGGCATTCTCCTATTCTGAAGAGGAAGTGGCCCGTGATTCTTTGTTGTGCGCCCTTTGGTTCGCGCAAATGCCTGTGATTTTGCCTTGCGCTGATCCCGCTGAAATCCCAAATCACATAAGAAAATCCGGTCATAAGCATGGCCTTGGTCCCAGCACCCATGCCATCTGGCAGGCCGCCGTTGATCATCACATTCCTGTCTGGAAGTTAAGTGACTGTAGCTTGCTTCAAATGGGCGTGGGCAAAATGCAGCAACGGGTTTGGACCGCGGAGACAGGCCAGACGCCATTGCTTGCGGAGAATATCGCCCAAGACAAGGATTGGACCCGCCAGTTGCTTGAAACCATCGGGGTTCCCGTTCCGCAAGGAAGGGTTGTTGTTTCCCGGGAGGATGCCTGGGCCGCGGCCCAGAAAATCGGGCTTCCTGTAGTTGTCAAACCCCAGTTTGGAAGCCAGGGAAATGGTGTTTCCATCAATCTGCTTTCTGAGCAACAAGTGCTGGATGCCTTTGATAACGCCAACGCGTTTGGGTATTCGGTCGTCGCAGAAAGTTTCAAGGAGGGGGCGGATTATCGCATACTTGTCATTGGCGACAAAATGATCGCGGCTTCGCTTCGTGAGCCAGCCCAGGTCATCGGTGATGGGGTTTCCACAATCAACCAATTGGTGCAGGTGGTGAACCAGGACCCACGCAGGGCGGATAGCCATGCCGGCGTGTTGAGTCCCATACCGCTTGATCCTGTTTCCCTTGCTGTCATTGCCTCACAGGGTATGACCGTGGATTCCATTCCCGACAAGGGGGTGAAAGTTCTTATTCGCAGGAATGCCAACCTAAGCACGGGTGGCACGGCAAAGGATGTGACCGATATTGTTCATCCCCAGGTCGCAACATTGGCGATTTCCGCGGCACGACAATTGGGGCTTGATATCTCAGGAGTGGACATCATTTCCAGCGATATCTCCAAAACCCTAGCTGAAACCGGTGGCGCCGTTGTCGAGGTTAATGCTGGGCCCGGATTGCGCATGCATCTTGAACCTTCCGAGGGCAAGGGGCGCCCCGTGGGAAAAGCTATTGTTGAGATGCTTTTTCCCAAACCCGCCAGATCCATGGTTCCAATGATTGCATTTGTTTCCAGCAGGGGAAAAGCCTCGAGGGAGGCAACTTTTGGTAAAGTCCGAAAGTTGTTTGGATCCTCGGGCCTAATTAATTCCAAGGGCCTTTTCATTGATGATACAAAAATCGCAAACAGGTCATCCCATGCGGGCATGGATGTTTTGCGATTGTGCCAGCATCCGGATTTAAAAGCATTGGTGGCGGAGTTTAGCTGGGAGGAGTTCGTCCGTGATGGCTTGGGCCTTTCCTGTTACTCCTTGATTGTCTGCGAGGATTCCCCCCAGTTGGGTGATTTCTCTTCAGCCGAATTATTGCTGGAAATCCGGCATGCATTGTGCTCCTCGGGGATCATCCTGGTTCCCCAGGAAATTGCGGCATCGGCCCCTGCCCAACCAACCTTCTGGTCAAAAGCGGTGCTCTCTTGTGATTCGAAATGGAATGAGTGTTTGAAATACCTCGCCCTTAATCCCAGTGGTATCATCCATACCCGTGATCATAAGTTAAGCTTCTATCGTGGGGAAATCAAACAAACAGAACTTCCCATGAGCACCATGGGGGATAATGGTTCAAGTCTTGATGCCGCCATTGGTTTTCTGGTTGATCAAATAGCTTGTTAAATCCAGGTAAAGTTAATGGTTATCTTGTCCTGACCTGCCCATGGGTTTTCATGGTTGCAATAATCTCATTAGAGATTTCGGATGCGATGCGATGTTGCTGGGTTCCGTCCTTGAGTCCTGAGTTGGATACCACCATTTTGGAGGCGATCGCGATTGGATTGAAACCCGCGACAATTGCAACAGGTGCGGTGCCTGGCATTTTTCTGCCACTATCTGAAGTGTCCATGAGAAAAAAGGGTTGGCCACCACCCGTAGTCGGGTCGGAAAGCGCGGCATCCACCGCTATTTTCTTATTACCCGCGCCAAAACCGATGGCATTCTGGGCCACCTTGTTCCCTTCATTCATATGCACTATTTGGCCTGTCAGCCGCCATCCTTCACCCTGCGGATAATTGGGTTGATTCCAATAGACCGCGGGCAGGCCTGCATCCGCAAGATTTTTCGCTACCTGCATCGCGATGCTTTGGCCAATCGGGGTGTTTCGATCATGGCCGGTTATTGCATCGGTCACCCTGGGGCGGGACTCCGCCGCTTTTCGCAATGGACCCTTGGGAATCAAGGAATCATCCTTCGCAAGCTCGTCCGCAAGGGCTTTGTCCATGTAAAAAGGAAGCACATAAATTCTTGATGGTGGCCTTGTTGGCCATGAGACCTGGGTTTTTTGAGTCGAACTTTTTGTCGGGCCTTGTGCTTTTACGAAGGTTGTCAATGATAGTGCGCCTACGACAATTGAAAATATAATATGGTTGACCAGTCTCATTTTTTTCTTCCTTGAAAAGTTAAAACGCATTCATCATGAATTCACCAGCATCATCCTATGTGAATCACTCAGATTGTCGCAAGTTCAATAGTTTGAGATGCCTAAATCCTATGAAAACAGCAAATTACACACTGTATCGGGCATGGATTGGGGATTTCGATCTTATGTTAATTTCAAATAAAGCCCAATGCTGGGCGGATATCTAAAAAAGATTTTCATCACCCATGGAGCAATTGCATTGGCATCACAAGCTTTCGAATTGGTTATTTTTTTTCAAGAGTCAGTTGGATGCCCGGGACTCCACTCATCGGGGCATCATCCTGGATGCGGTTGTCGCGAATGAAACAGTGCTGTAGCAACCCTTGGTTATCGATGCCAAGGCTTCTTACATGGTTTTCGGGCACTTCGGCTTCGACCAATTTTTTTGCCACCATGTAAAGTTCATCCATGGTTCGTGCTTCGGGGGCATTTTTATGAGAACCGATCTCTTTTCCCGTTTCCATCCATTCCAGCTTGGGCGGTTCTGGTTTTCCCAGGAAATTTGGCTGTGATGATTCAAACTTACGCTCAACGACTTTGTTATCCCTGACGACGATGGTAGTCTCGGTTCGATGGCCTGTGAAACTCGATTTGATCACCTTGTAACTGTAGTTACCTCCACAAAGTTCACGGGTTTTTGCCCATGTGGCCAAGCTTTTTGAAAGCCTTTCCGCATCGAGGGGATTGGAATCGTTTTTCTTTTTATTCGCGCTTGGGTCAAAAGACTTCAAGCCAGGAGATGGGATAGGTTTTTTTTCCTGGCCTTTTTCCTCGCCAAATGAGTAGGCATAAGCACAAGCCCCAATCAATATGGCAAAAACCAGTCGGCTGATATTCAAGTTGTGACTCCAGTTTTTAATGCAAGTGCAAGTCTTTTTGAAACCAAATATTCTTGCATAAATATATAGCAATTTTGTCGAATTCAAAAGCGAATAATGATGCGGTTAAGAGGAAAATTGAGTGCAAATCGGGTGCAGTGAATGCTGTAAAACGGCTGCAGCATAAGTTTTGCCTAGTCGCAAGCAATCGCAAGATTTGAGACAACCCTCTACTAGATGAGGGTTAATGCGATTAAATACAACTGCTATCTTAAATATCAATGGGCGCTACAGGATTCGAACCTGTGACCCCCAGCGTGTCGAGCTGGTGCTCTAGCCAACTGAGCTAAGCGCCCTATCCACAATCTAATGTAGCTCATTTCATCGGGATTTAAAGAGGTAAACTTAAATCATTCTGCAAATCCCGGGAAAGTCCCAGGGGCCATGAATATTACTGCTTTGAGTGCTGCTTGATAAGGATGTCCGCAAAAATCAACATTCTTCCAAAGGGAAGTCCACCTTGGTTCTCATTGAAAGTAAGTAATTCGGTATTGGTGCCCAGTGGTTGGGTATTAGCCAATTCTGTTCCAGATTCATCTTTCCAAGTCGTGTTTCCTGATGTTGTGGTTGTCCTGAAGCAATAAATCCTGCCTGATGGCATGAATAATTGGTTTAAATAAAGGAAGCCAACAGTTAATTCAGATGCATCTGTGATGGTCCAATTTGCAAACGGAACCTTCAGTTTTGTAAGGGAAAATATTAGCGGATTGTCATCTTCCTCGCATACGGTCCATGACTGGCTTAAAAGGGTTGATTTGAAATGTGCGTTACCTAGTCTGGTTGAATTTTCCGGGCTTAGAAATGAAATGGAAGACGCTGTCGAAGATGTGGAAACCAGGATCTGTTGATGTTCTAGCATGATGCCTCATGTTAATCGAAAGCCTTGGCGGTGGGAACCATTTAAGGAGAATTCAAAGGTAAATGATTGACTGTATGGGGGGACAAGGTGTAATTTAAACCTGTTGGAAACCACACCTTTTGTTTTTTCAAGGGATAAAAAAATGAGTTTTTTCATGGACCGCAGGGAGTTTGTAAAAGATAGCGTTGTGGGCGCAGCCATTGCTGCTGCCGGCTTGGATTTCTCCAAGGTTGATTCCCAGGCAAAGGCTCCCGCCAATGCCCAAAATGCCTCTGGTGAGCAACTTCGGGTTGCTGTAGTAGGGGTCAATGGTCGTGGCATGAGCCATGTCGGTGGTTTCGCAGGTAAAAACAACTGCGTTATTACCACGGTTTGCGATTGCGATGAAGCGGTGATCGGAAATGCGATGAAAACCATTGAAAAAGTCCAAGGCAAGGCTCCCAAGTTTGAAAAGGATTTTCGCAAGCTCCTTGATGACAAGACGATTGATGTGGTCAGTATCGCAACGCCCAACCATTGGCATTCATTGATGGCGATATGGGCGATGCAGGCCGGCAAGGATGTGTATGTGGAAAAGCCTGTAAGCCATAATGTAAGTGAGGGAAGACGGGTTGTTGAAGCCGCCCGCAAGTACAAAAGGATCTGCCAGTCCGGAACTCAAAGTCGCAGTAATCCCGGAATGCGCCAATCCATCGAATATGCCCATAGTGGGAAAATAGGTGAAATCATGATGGCCCGTGGGCTTTGTTACAAACCCAGGGGTAGTATCGGGAAAGTGACCGCTGACAAGCAGATCCCAGCCACCATGGATTTTGATTTGTGGTGTGGCCCTGCCCCAGTCAATCCTGTTCATCGATCAAGGATTCATTACGATTGGCACTGGATCTGGGATTACGGCAATGGTGACCTGGGTAACCAGGGTATTCATGAAATGGACAAGGCTCGTTGGGCCCTTAAAGCCATGGAATTGCCAAAGGGTATTTTCAGCATGGGCGGCAGGTTGGGCTATGATGATGATGGTCAGACGCCCAACACACAGGTTTGTTCCTTTGATTATGGCCCGAAAGCCCTGATTTTCGAGGTCCGTGGTTTGCCCACCAAGGATTTCATGGGTGCGAAGGTTGGGAACATTTTCTACGGCACCAATGGATACATCGTGTGCCCCAGTTATGCGACAGGAATTGTTTTTGACAAGGACAACAAGGAAGTCGCAAGGTTTAGTGGCGGTGGTGATAATCACCATTTTGAGAATTTCTGCAAGGCTGTAAGGGCTCGCAATCATGAATTGCTAAATGGCGATATTCTTGAAGGCCATCTCTCCAGCGCGCTTTGTCACCTGGGCAACATAAGTTACAGGCTAGGCAAAGAGCAATTGCTTTCAGAGAAGGTGGAAGGGCTCGATGCTGAAACCGCCAAGTCTGTGGGCAGGATGGTGGAGCACCTTGCTGACAACAAGGTTGATGCCGGCAAAACCAAGGTCAAAATTGGCAGAAAGTTGGTCCTTGATCCAAAGACCGAAACCTTTGTCAACGATGCGGAAGCCAACCTGATGCTGACCCGCCCCTATAGAAAGGGCTATGAGGTTCCAGCCAAGATCTAAGGCTGACCTGTTGGGTAATCAATTTAGAGAGGGGCTTAAGGCCTCTCTCTTTTTTTATATAAGGTCAAGTTGGCGTTTTGGCATAAGGGCTATGTTGCATTCCTTGCAAACACCCCGGACTACGAAGGAGTGACCTTCGCTTTGAAAACCGTTGGCAAGGGATGCCTGCCGGATGGCTTCCTCGATGGATGGGTTTTGGAACTCAATTACTTTGCCACATTTTGTGCATTGCAGGTGGTCATGCTGGGGGTAGCCGTAATCATGCTCGTAGAATGTGCGGGGGCCAAGTTCAAGCCTTCTAAGAAGGCCGGCATCCACAAGTTTATTGAGGGTTCGATAAGCGGTGGCCCTGCTTATCTTGAGGTTTGCTGCTTGCATTTCTGAAATCAACGCTTCAGCATCAAAGTGGTCATGGTGGCTGAAAATAAAGCGAACCATGTCTCTTTGCTGGCCGGTGAAGCGTTGAGGTTTATTACCAGTGGTGAGGTATTCCCTGAATTTATCTTCGGGAGACTGGGATACGGCAACAGACTGCAGATTCACGGGTAAGTCCTTTCAGATCAGGAAAAGGGGGAAAATGGGCCATATCCCCCAATGATTATGATAATCAATTCCTTGGATATCTCAAAGGATTTACCATTAAGAGTGGTTTTTTAACCTAAATCGAGTTCGCCCAGCATTTTATCGAGGGCTTTTTCGAACTTTTCGGGGGTATCGTAGGTGCCAGCGGCGATTTCCTGGCGTACTCGATTTACCAGATCCTGTCGGATTGGCGCGCTCTCATTTTTGCGCTTTGCTACTGTTTTTGGCTGGGATTTCCACTTTTTACGGGTGCGAGAAACTGGTCCGCTGATGGTCGATGGTCCGTGCTTGAACATGATACATGTCCTTTCTCTGGGAAGCCTCCGGAAAGATGGGTCGGAGTTTCCAAGAAGATACTACAATCTTTGGCACCGAAATGCCAACCCTATTGCTGGCCTGTCAAGAAGAGACAATTTGGCCATTTGCAGATGGGTTTCAGGCTGCCTTCGTAGAGCTTCTTCCGAAGCCCTGCTGTTCGAACGCTCAACACCTGAATTGTACCATATTTATCGTCACAAGGATTGAATTAGATGAGAAAAAAACTGCAAAATTTACAAGTAGTAATCTGGGGGAGGGCTTGGGGGAATAACAAGACTTCAACATGGTTGCCTAGTTTTCGGCAACCCAGCCAAGTTGAAAGAGTTTTATCCAGATTTACAGTTTAAATTTTACCCTTGGAAAGCTTGTTGGTTACTTCTTGAATTATTTCTGCCGCTTTTTTTACCTGTTCCATCGATGCATCAAGATGCGTGACTACCCTCATCAGGCTTGAACCGCTGGTGTGAATGAGCAGTTTTCTTTCCTTGAGAGCGGCAACGAAATCGGGAACTGTCGCTATATCCTGGTCCAACCGGAACCATACAATGTTGGTTTCAATGTCGGGTTGGTCGATTTTCAAACCTGGGGAATTCTTGATAGCCTCACCCAGCAATTTTGCTTTTTCGTGGTCCTCCTTGAGTCGGCCGATATTGTGGTTCAAGGCATATAGCGCCCCGGCAGCTATGGTTCCTGCCTGGCGCATGCCTCCGCCGAATCTTTTTCGTATCCTTCTGCAGGAAGCCACAAATTCCTTGGAACCCACAATGGCGCTACCAATGGGCGCCCCAAGGCCTTTTGAGAAGCAAACGGAAATTGAGTCAAATAGCTTGCCCCAGGTTTTGGCCTCTATGCCGGTGGCAACTATGGCATTCCAAAGCCTGGCACCATCAAGGTGAAATATGAGGTTGTTTTTGCGAGTCCAGTCGCGAAGTTCCTTTACCAGATTCAAGGGTTGAACCCTGCCACCGCATCGATTATGGGTGTTTTCAAGTGTCAGGAGTCTGGTTTTGGGGTAATGGTCATTGGGGGGGCGAATAGCATCCAGAAGCATGTTTGGCTCGATCAGGCCGAAATTTCCCCGGATGGTTTTGCAGGAGATGTTACTAAGAGCTGCTGGCCCGCCACCTTCCCAATTAAATACATGGCAAAATTCCTCGCAGATCATTTCATCCGCGGGCTGGGTATGAGCCTTGATGCAAATCTGGTTGGACATGGTTCCGGATGGGCAGAATAACGCAGCCTCATGCCCCATCATGGCCGCAGTTTGTTCCTCGAGTTTAATTACAGTTGGGTCTTCCTTGTAAACATCATCACCCACCTCGGCTTCGTTCATCGCGGCCCGCATTTCATTTGATGGCCTGGTAACGGTATCGCTTCTAAGATCGATCCATGCGTTGGTCATTGTTGCGTCCTGTCTGGGTTGTTGGCTCTTATTTTTTATTATTTTCCATGTACCATTTGTTGTTTTCAAGCTTCATATGGATCACGAAATCCTTCAATCCCGGATCTTTTATGGTTCCCGCTTTTTCAGAGGATTCAAGTTTGCCGGTTTTTAGAAGGGTTTCGAGTGGTGTCTTGAGTCCATTCTTGAGTTTTTCTTTTGTTTCAGAAACTTGCTTGGAAAAATCCCCCTCATGAACTTCACGCACATTTTTTTCAATGAATGCAGGATGGGCCAGATGGGCGAGCATGTAGTCGATTTTGTCGGATTCAAGGGCTTTTAATAATGATTTACGGAGATTTTCAGGGGTATTTTGAGGGAAAGCCGCCTCATCGACTGCGATGCCGTATCTGCCGCTTTCCTTTACTGCCTGGGCTTGGATATGATTTTGAATGATTGCCAAGTTGACCATCATAAAGAGAACAATCATCATATTCTTCATGGTTGCCCTGCCTTGCTTAAGGTACTTGGGTCTGGAACCTAGGACATTGTACTCATTTTCAGTTATACTACCAGCATGCCAGGAAACTCATTTGGAGAACTGTTCAGGGTTACAACATCGGGCGTGAGTCACGGTCCCGGGTATGTTGCAATTATTGATGGTTGTCCACCCGGTATACCATTGGGAATAGAGGATCTGATGCCCGATTTGCAAAGGCGTAAGCCCGGGCAGTCGAAAATCACAACGCAGAGAAAAGAGGAAGACCTACCTGAAATACTCTCCGGGGTTTTTGAGGGGGTTACTGACGGCACATCCATTGGGATTTTATTCCGAAACAATGATCAAAGAAGCCATGATTATGGCGACATAAAAGATAAATACAGGCCCGGTCATGCCGATTACACATTTGATGCCAAGTATGGTTTAAGGGACTACCGCGGCGGTGGGCGGTCCAGTGCGCGTGAAACCATTTGCAGGGTTGCAGCGGGCTCGATTGCCAGGAAGTTGCTCGCCAGCCAGGGCATCCGGGTGCTGGGCTATGTTTCCCAGGTGGGTGATATCCGTTTTGAAGCCACTGATCCCGCTGCGATCACGCTGGAACAAGTTGAGAGTAACCCGGTGCGTTGTCCCGACCCTGTGATAGCTGAAAAAATGTACGCGTTGATTGATAAAGTGCGCATGGAAAGAGATTCGATAGGCGGTATATGTGAGATGGTCGCAACTGGGGTTCCACCAGGTTTAGGCGAACCGGTTTTTGATAAATTAAAGGCTGATATAGCCAAGGGTTTGTTGTCTTTGCCCGCCGTGCTTGGTTTTGAGTATGGTGCGGGGTTTAAAGTCGCGGAAATGCGAGGTAGCCAATGCAACGACCATTTTGTTCATGATGAAAAGCTTCCGGGCAAAGTTGGAACCAAGACAAACAATCACGGTGGAATGTTGGGTGGAATTTCGAGTGGCCAGCCGATTGTCTGCCGGGTTGCGATCAAACCCACCAGTAGTTTGCCTCAATCCCAGCCCACGGTGGATCGGGGTGGGGCTGAAACAGAAATTCTGACCAAAGGCAGGCATGATCCTTGTTTGTTGCCAAGATTTGTGCCGATGGGTGAGGCCATGATTTGCCTTGTGCTTGCTGACCACTGGATGCGTTGGAAAGCCCAATGCTCGTCCATGGTAAAAAGCTGATTCATATTTAAGATTTGTCTTAACCTTCCAAGACATCCATTTTTTGAAAGTTGATTCCTTGAGCGGACAACCCTATCTTGGGCTTTGGTTTTTAATGCGAAGTGATTTGCTTGAATTCAAGATTTCAATCTACCAGGTCGGGTTATAGCGATTGGCAAGTAGGATTTCTATGCGATGGAGGGTTAGAAATCTAATTGATTGTTAGACAAATGCACTTATTACAACTAAAATTTTACACAATATGGCCTTTGATTTAATCATGGAGATATTCCCTTGAGTCTGGTAGTACAGAAATTTGGTGGTTCGAGTGTCGCAAACGCCCAAAGAGTGATGGCAGCGGCTCGAAAGGCCATTCGGGCAAAACATGTTGGAAACCAAGTCATCGTTGTGGTGAGCGCCCGCGGCGACACGACCGATGAGCTGATAGAACTCGCCAAGGAAATTACTGAAAATCCGCCCGCCCGTGAAATGGACATGCTTTTGTCCACTGGGGAGCAGATTTCAATTTCGTTGATGGCTATGGCCATCCAGTCCCTGGGTGAAAGAGCGATAAGCCTGACAGGGGCGCAGGTGGGTATTGTCACCGATAGCACCCACACCAAGGCCAGGATCAAAAGCATTTCCACGGCAAGAATGCGCAAGGCACTCGCGGATGGTTACATTGTCATAGTCGCTGGGTTTCAGGGGATTGATGAGGACGATAACATCACCACTTTGGGCCGTGGCGGTTCAGACACGACAGCGGTGGCGCTTGCCGCCGTGATGAAGCATGATTCCTCTGGGCCGAAGCTTGATGTGGCCTGTGATATTTTCACCGATGTGGATGGGGTTTACACCACCGACCCAAGGATAGTTCCTGAGGCCCGAAAAGTTGATGCGATCAGCTATGATGAAATGCTAGAGCTCGCCAGTGCGGGCGCGGGCGTGATGCATTCTCGAAGCATAGAATTTGCGCGAAAATTCGATGTGCCTTTGCAGGTAAGATCATCTTTTACCGATAGCGAGGGAACTTGGATTGTTCCTGAAGCTGAATGGATGACAAAAATACCTGTATGCGGGGCGGCTCTGGTTCGGGATGAGGCAAGAATTTCACTTGAAGGTGTTCCGGATACGCCTGGAATAAGTCATCGCATATTCGAGGCTGTTTCAGCGAAAAATATTGTCGTGGATATGATTGCGCAAAGCGTTGGCAGCAATGGCCGCGCAAATGTTGGTTTTACCGTGCCCTCCAATGAATTGACCCCAACCTTGGATGCTCTTCAACCCTTGGTAAGGGAACTGGGGGCTCGGCTGGTTCATGACGCCCAGGTGAGCAAAATCTCGATAGTTGGCACAGGAATGAAAACCAACACGGGCATCGCGGAGAAAATGTTTGCCGCACTTGCATCCGAAAAGATCAACATGAAGATGATAACGACCGGGGAGATCAAGATATCCGTGCTGGTAGACAAGGCGGATGCGGCCCAGGCGCTGCGGGCAGTGCATGCGGTGTTTTCCCTTGAAAAAGCAAGGCAAGGTGCAGGGGGCAATGTTGGTGATGTGAATCATTCCAAGATAACTTCGGGCCATGACCATAAAAACACTGATGACCTACTTGAGATCACCCGCCAGCTTACAAGCATGGAGGAGATCCTGGTTAGTGAGGTTCAAAAGACTGTTGACCAGGGTCGGATCACTTTGTTTGGCCTGCCTGATAAACCTGGTAACAGCCTAGCGATTTTCCAGGCGGTTGCGGGTGGTGGAATTGTTGTTGATATGATCGTGCAAAATTTATGTGGCGAGAAGGTCGATCTCTCTTTCAGTGTGCCCCGTGATCAATTGCAATCCGCCTTATCGTTGGCGGTGAATGCCGCAAATTCCACGGGCGTGAAGGTTCAGGCGTCCGCGGATAGTGAAATCGCCACTCTTTATGTGCTTGGGGTGGGCATGAGAACCCACACGGGGGTGGCTAGAAGAATTTTTGGAACCTTGGCCTCTGCAGGCATCAACATAATAATGATCAATACCAGTGAAACCTGCATTAGTGTTGTCGTGCAGAAGAACCAAGGTGAACTTGCTGAAAAGCAGCTTAAAAAAGTATTCGATTTGGATTAGAAAGAAGCTGAATGGTAGATAAAAAGGAAAGCCGGGCAATCGCCCGGCTTTTTTTACCCAGATGGAAATTGTGTTAATAAACTTCGCCTGGTGCACCAGCTTTTGATTTGCCGGTGGATTGAAGGCTTCCGCCGTAACGAAAATGCCAGCCTTCCGCAACCCGGATGCGATGAAGATCATCCATGCTGAGGCCGTAGCGTGAAAACCATGGTTTGCCCTTGGCTTTGACAATCTCATGGATTTGTTGCACCCGGTTGACGCACTCGTTATTGGCGAATTTCTTTCGTGCATCCTCGGAGTCTTGTAGGAAATATTCCTTCCAGAACGCCCTTCCGCCCAAAACGCCGCTCGCGCCAGCCTGCATTGCCATCTCCACCTGCTGCTTGTAGGCGGGAAAATCAACCCCGGCGCTTAGAAGGACCCATGGTCTCTCGCTTGCAGCATCAAGGGCCTGAAGGTTTTTCTGCAGTTGGGAATCGGATTCATTGCCAAGGTGGCCGGGAAATTCAGCCTTGTAAATGTCGCAGAAACGGCTTGTCTGGACAGCGCTTTCAATCACGGTTTCAGCCTTGCGGTTGATGAAGCTCTTGCTGTCTTTTTTCTCATCGCCGAATGGGAAAGCAACAGTTTCCAAAAGCAACAAGATGTCATGCTTTTTGCAATCCTCATATACCTGTTGGATGAATTCGAACTGATGTTCCGCGCTGTTGGGTTCTGTTGGTTCGTATTGGGCAAGAAGTTTTACCGCATCCGCCCCGATACCCTTGATTTTTTCAACACTAAACCCAGGCTCAAATCCGCCCAAGGGAGCATTGAATTTGTTTTTTGCGCCACCAGACTGTTCAACTCGAACTAGAACACCTACATTCTTGGGGATGTTAAATGATGCCACGCTATTCCAAACCCCGTAGTAGCCATCAACCAGCACGCCACTTGCTTGCTTGGAAAGGGCTTCGGCAAGAATGATCTTGGCCTCAACGATTTCATCAAAGGTGGGTTCTCGGTCCTGTCCCTTTTTCTTTAGACTGTCGCGGATCATGCTGATCATGGAACTGTTTTGGTCGGTGGCCACCATGGTAAGGGTACCATTGTCGTTGCTGATTCTTTGGAGTCCCCGTAATTTTCCGGGTGTCAAACCCAGGCCAAGAAGTCGAGTAACAGAGATGCGGGAATTTTGATTGGACATGACTATTAAATCCTCAAATTTAAAAAAAAGTAATATGGTACCGTCTAGGAAATTCTATTTTTATTTGGCTTTATAGCAAGCGTTATCCATAATTATGAGGCATATTCAAGTCGACCTTCGTGTTCAAATAATATTTCACAAATTATCTGGTTGATTATAAGTTCAATTATCTTTATAGTTCCCCTGAGGTAATGTTGTTTTTTAATGATTAAATGGAGAATATTATCATGTCGATGTTCATTGGTGAATCTTTGGTCGGTGATGGAAATGAAGTTGCGCATATCGATCTTTTGATCGGGTCAAAGGAAGGCCCTGTAGGGGTTGCTTTTGCAAATGCGATCGCGACCCAATCCGCAGGCCATAACAGTCTGCTTGCTGTTGTTGCTCCAAACCTGATCTGCAAGCCAGCGACTGTGATGATCACCAAAGTCACCATCAAAGGCCTTAAGCAAGCTGTTCAAATGTTTGGCCCCGCCCAGGCAGGTGTTGCCCGCGCAGTTGCCGACAGTGTCGCTGAAGGCGTGATCAGCAACCAGCAGGCTGAGAGCATGGTTTGTGTTTGTGGCGTTTTCATTCATCCACAGGCCGCCGATGACAACAAGATTTTTGAATACAACTACAAGGCCACCAAGGATGCTTTGAAAAAAGCCCTTGCAAATGAGCCCAAGGTTGAAACCATTACTGCCCAGAAGGACAAGGTTAAACATCCTTTCTCCCCCAAGTAATTGATTGGATTGGGACTACTTTGAATCATGGGGGTGACTAGCCCCCATGATTTTTTTTTGCATCAATGTATCAAGGTGGTTTTTATGGAAAAGAAAAAGATATTGGTTCAATTTGATCCAGATTTGCATGCGAGTGTTTTTGATCGGGTTGTCGCGATTGATTCCGGAGTGGATGAATTGTTCAGCTATTCCAATGTGCAACCAGAACAGGTTCGGGATCTTGTCCATGGTGCGATTTTCACGCGTGGGCCCAAAGATCTTAAAAATACGGCTCTTTTCATAGGGGGCGCAAATGTTGAGAAAAGTGAAAAATTAATGGAAAAGGCCCTTGCAGCGATGGTGCCACAGTTTGGTTTAAGGGTTTCGGTGCTATTCGATGCAAATGGTTGCAATACAACTGCGGCGGCCGCGGTTAGAACAGCAGCAAAAACACTTGATTTAAACGGAAAAAAAGCACTTATTCTCGCGGGTACCGGCCCTGTGGGGCAAAGGGCTGCCCTTTTGTTGGCAAAATTGGGGGCACAGGTGCTTCTCTCATCACGCACACTTGAGAAAGCTCAATTTGCGGTTTTATCCCTGGCAAAAAAAATTGGAGAGTCCTTTTCCCCAATCGCTGTCCAAATTGCCAATGAGGACGAATTGGTAAAATCTCTGAAGGGTGTTGAACTTGTAATTTCTACTGGAGCCGCGGGGGTTTCTCTTTTACCGGAAAAAATCAGAAAGGCCATTGATTCGCTTAAGATGGTGATTGATCTTAACGCGGTGCCTCCCCTAGGAATTGAAGGTACTTCAGTGATGGATAAGGGCCTAGTAAGAGACGGCGTTGTTTGTTTTGGCGCTATTGGGGTCGGTGATTTAAAGATGAAAATTCATCGAGCTGCCATTGCCGCACTTTTCACTGCCAATGATCAGGTCATGGATGCGGCTGAAGTTTATGAGATTTCAAAGGGTTTTTAGCCAAGCGCTTCTTTGATTCTCTCACGGATGATAGTTTCCAGCAACGGATGGCGACCCAGATGCCCTGCCAGTTTGAATTGGACTGTGGGGTGTTTTTTTGAAAGTAAATCACAGGATTCAGTGAGATCTTTTCTCACATGGACTCCTGCTGATAAAAAATAGGGAACCATGATCACTTGCTGGGCCCCCCTCAAGACACATGTGTCTCCTCCGCTTTCAATACCCGGTTCAGCCAATTCCAGATATGAGGGTTCCACAATTTGAATATCGTCAGATACAAGCCTTTTTGCCAACAGAACCAGGTCTTCATTTGCCTCTTTGTTTCGGCTTCCATGTGCGATAAGTAGAAGGGCTTTCTTCATTTTTAAATTACCGTTTGTTAATTGCTGTTGGAAATCTCTTTTTTAGCCTGTTTGATCCAATTGTTGATTTCATCATCTTCCAGGGCTGATGGAACTTTCCTGATGTATGATTCCAAGTTGGAAAGCGCCTTGCTAGGTTGCCCCGCCTGAAGCAAAACCACGCCTAAGTCCCTGATTTGTGATGGGTCATTGGGGGCGATCTGCCTAAGTCTGTTTAATATGCGGATGGATCGATTGATATCATTTTTCCGCAGATAAATTAATTTAAGGTTGGTAAGCATTCGGATGATTACGGAAGCGGTCGGGAGGGGCGAGAAGTGAGACTCAGAAAGCGAAAGTTGTTCACCGGTGGCCTTGAAGGATAGAAGTTCACAATCGCTCTGGGAAAGGATTTTGCCCCCATTGAAAACATCAAAATAAACGGAGTGGTTTCCTTCACAGGCCATGGTGATGAAATGTCCGGGTAAGCCAACGCCAAAAAGGCGTAGACCGATTTTTTTTCCTATGCAAATCGCTAACACTGATAAGGAGATTGGTATGCCTAATCTTCGATCGATCACCATGTTCAAATAGCTGTTTTGATGGTCGTAGTAATCGTTTTTATTCCCCTGCAAACCAAGTTCATGCGCCAGGTAGCGGGTGAAAGCCTTGATTCGAACCTCGAGATCTGTCCCGCCGGGAAGTTTGCATCCATGTGAAAAAGCTGCAATTTCAGACTTGTAGGCTGGGATATCCAAGTTAGGATATTCATCCAAGGCAAGACTGAGTGCTAGTGATTCCAAACAAACACTGGCATTGGGGTTTTCAGCCAGTAATAAAAGATCGCTATCCAGGTTCATGTAGCTATATATTATAGATGGTTGTTTTGTTGAAGGAATAATTTTTGGGTCATTATGGAACTTACTGTTCAAAATGTTTATGGTTTGATACTTCGAAGCAAGCTGATGAAGCCTGATGAGGCAAAGGTCGTTTTGCAAAGATGGAAGGACGAGTCGAAATCCCACTATTCTGACTTGGGCAAGTTTGCAGGCTGGCTTGTAAGTCGAAAATATGTGACTGAATACCAGGCATCCCTTCTGATTCGAGGTCATGGTGAAGGCTTTTTCATCAACAGTTACAAAATTTTGGAAAGACTTGGTAAAGGCCGAATGGGCGGCGTTTACAAGGCTGAGCATGAAACAGGCCAGATTGTGGCCCTAAAGGTCCTGCCTCCTTCGAAATCCCGCGAGAAAAATTTCCTGATGCGATTTCACCGGGAAGCGCAGATGACCATGAAATTGGTTCACCCCAATATTGTAAGGACTTTTGAAACTGGCGTATGTAATGGGCTGCATTACATGGTCATGGATTATCTAGCGGGTGAGACACTTGATCAATTTTTAAAACGAAGTGGCAAAGTGCCCCCGGCGGAGTCGTGCCATATTGTTTACCAAGCTCTTAGGGGGTTAGATTGTATTTTTCAGCATGGGTTGGTTCATAGGGATTTGAAACCCGCGAACATGATGCTCGCAGGCCAGGTTCCAAATGCCAAGATTTTAGATAAAACACTCAAAATTCTTGATATGGGTCTGGGTAAACTCACCAAAAACAAGGAACCGGTACACCAAGTCGCCACGGCTTTGCACCTCACGGATGAAGGCGTGATCCTGGGTACCCCGGACTATATGGCTCCCGAGCAAGCCCGGGATGCCAGAAACATTGATATTCGGGCGGACATTTATAGCCTTGGTTGTGTTCTATATCATTTGTTGACTGGTCAGCCACCATTTCCAGACACGAACATTGTCAATCAAATGATCAGGCATGCCACCGAGGAACCAAAACCAGCAAGTTTTTTCAACCCCCAGGTACCTGATGGCTTGAACAAGATTATCAATACCATGCTTGCGAAAGATCCTTCCAACCGTTACGAGGTCCCTGAAAAGTGCTCTCAAGCGCTTGCTATTTTCTTGAATTCGGGGCCGTTTGTGTCCGCTCCTGGTGTTGAATCGGAGATAAAACTCAAAAAGTATTTAACCTGGCTTGAAACTGAAAAAACCGCCATCAAGGAAAAAAATAAAAATAATAAGGATGACGGTGTGCTTTACGATCCACCTTCTGAAAACAATTCAGACCAGGGCACTGAGAGTGATCCCGGAATCGAGCCCAATTATTCGGTGACACTGGTATCTAATATTCCACCAGATAATGATTCTTTTGATTTTAATGCTTCCGACCCTGTCTACATTAATTCCAGGAAGAAGACTGGTGAAGCTTCGAGTGGTTGGCTTAATTTGTCAAGATTTACTCGGAAAGAGCTTGTTTTTTTGGGAGTTGGAGTGGGTATGGGGGCTATTGCGACATTAATCGGTTGCATTATAGCCTTGGTGGTTTTTTCTCCCTTTAGCAATAAGTGATTGCAAATGATTTTCCGAGCAAGGCATTATCAAACTGAAGAACTCTTGGACATCATCTGTGAGGATGGGGTTATTGTTTCCGTGGCAAAGGCTGGAACCCGTATACCTGATTACATTTCAGATTTTGTATCCCCTGCTTTTTTTGATTTGCAAATAAATGGTGCATTAGGTGTTGCGTTCAGTGATATCAATCTTGATGTAAGCGGGATTTTAAAGGTTATTGAGGTATGTAAATACCATGGTATCTCGGCGATTTGCCCCACAATCATCACTAACTCGCACGAGATATTGCTTCACGGTTTTAAAACACTAAGGCTGGCATGTGAAAATGATCCCTCAATCTGCAGGGCGATGCCTTGTTTTCATCTTGAGGGCCCCTATATAAGTGCTGAAGACGGACCAAGGGGAGCTCACCTCAGGCAGCATGTGCGCATTCCAAATTATGAGGAATTCAAGCAGCATCAGGCTGCATCTGGTAATCGCATCAAGTTGATAACACTTGCCCCGGAGTTGCAAGGGGCGCTGGATTTTATCAGAAAGGTCCACCAGGATGGGGTTGTTGTTGCCATCGGTCATACCGCTGCAAGCCCCGGGGTTATTCGGGAAGCGGTTTTGGCAGGTGCGACTCTTTCGACCCATCTGGGGAATGGATCTCATGCGATGTTGCCAAGGCATGAGAGTTATTTTTGGGAACAACTGGGCTCAGATGCTCTATCGGCGAGTATCATCACGGATGGGCATCATCTTCCCGAGGCTTTGATCAAGGCCATAGTTAGAACAAAACCTTTGAATAAGCAAATAATCACATGTGACGCCAGTGGCTTGGCTGGCCTGCCCCCAGGGAGATACGCGCTTTGGAACCAGGAGATTGATATTTTGCAAAATGGAAGAGTCGTGGTTCCCGGCACCCCTTTCCTTGCAGGTTCAGGATCTTTCACTGACGATTGTGTCGCCCATCTTGTCTCCCTGGGGATTGTTTCTAAGAATCATGCCCTAGAGATGGCGACTAACGCGCCAAGAAGGTTGCTCAAATTGCCTGAAGTTAAAATCCAGACAGGGGAAATTGCAAATATGATATTTATTGATTCAAATGAATCTTTGCCATTTCGACTAAAGCATGTGGTTGTAGACGGTCTCTTGATCAGATGAAACTTACCAAAATCGACTTTTGAGACTCACGGGTCGTTTGATTTTTAATTTTTGGGGTTTTTGTAATTCCGAAGATTTTAAGAATTGAGGTTATGAATTTTTAAATTACGGGAGTTTCCATCAAGTGGATTCTAATTTTAAAAACAAAAAGTGTGTAAATGTAAAAGTTTATTTGTTGTAATACAAATATTACTGTCATAGGATAAACTTAATTGTTTTTTAATGATTTGTTTGAACTAATTAGGTTGAAGTAACTCATGAGCCAGGCAATTTCCAAAGCAAAAATCCATGTTGAAAGAATGATGCATCGCAGCAGTGTTGCAGTTGCTGGCGATTCTGTCGCAAGTTATTCGTTGTTAAAATTAATTCCCGCCATTGGTGGTGGTGCATCCATTGGAATTAACATGGCGATGGTCTTGGATGTCTCAGGCTCCATGTATGAGGAAGATGGGACCGGAAAGAGTCGTATCAGCAGGGTGCAGGAGGCTGCATGTTCCGCTTTGAATTTTTTAAGGCCCAATGACTCAATTGCAATCGTCGCTTTTGCTAATAATGCTGAATTGGTGCTTCCTTCCACACCGGTCTCTCAAAAAGATAAAATAATTGATGTCATCATGCGCATTGATATGTTCAATGTTGATGCCGGCGGCACATCAATGGATCAAGGAATTGATCTTGCACTTGGTGAACTTCAAAAAAACCTTGGTTCGGGGGGTATTTCCCATTTAGTTGTTCTCACGGATGGTGAAACTTCTGGGGAGCAATTGTGCAAGGAGTACGCAAAGTCTGCGGCTGAGAAGAAGATCAATTTTAGCGTGATAGGTGTGGGCACGGAGTGGAATTCCGGATTGATCAAGGACTTGGCTGCATTGTCGAATGGCAAATGGCACTACATTGATGTGAATCAGGTGGACTCTGCCCAAAAAGTATTCATGAGCGAGTTTCAAAGCCTTGCCGCGGTTGGTTTCCGCGATGTGCAAATTCATTTCAGAGTGATGAAGGATATAAAAATCAGACGGGTTCGCATGGTTGTTCCCGAGATAAAGGATCTCCCGCTTCAAGAAGTTGAAGATAGGCATTGCGTTGCACAACTTGGCACTTTGGAAAAAGATAAAACATCAAGGTACATACTTGATCTGAGCTTACCCAAGCGCCCTGATGGAAAGTTCAAGCTTTTGGATGTGGAAGTGACTTTCGACACCGGCACAGGCGTGAAAGAAACCAGCGGTTTGATTCCAATTGAGATGACCTACACCGCTGCTGGTAATGGCTATATCAATGCCGAGGTTGCCAAGCATATTGATGAAGTTCAGATCTTTGAGTTGAACAAGAATCTGCAAAATGCGATTTCCTCAGGAAATACCCAGGAAGCAACCCGTGTCGCCCAAAGCATTGAGAAAAAAGGGGAGGTCATGGGGGCCCGGGCTGCAAAGAAAACAATGCTTGCCAAGCAGGTTCTCGCGGAAATCAACCAAGGCGGAAAAGTCTCAAAGAAAACCCAGTTGGCTGTTGATGATGCTGCCAGAGCTGCTGATGAGTAATCCTGATTCTTTTTAAGGCAAGATGCCGTTTTGTTATAGGACTTTGATCCGAAGTTTAAATTTGAGTTCAAGAGAGGTGCTGGAATGGTAGTTTGCCCTTTTTGTCATTTTAGTAATGAAGATGGTGCTCTTTTTTGCGAACAGTGCAAATCTGATTTAGCCGGTGTTGAGTCAGGACCTGTTCCCGAAGCTCCCCCAATTCCAGTTGCTGAGGCGCTGGAAGAAGCGGTACCCTTTGCAATAGCAGATGCAGTTGAGATTCCACCCGAAGCTCCAGCCATTCCAATTCCTGAGGTTATCGCTGAAGAGGTTGCGCCAGTTCATGTGGCTGAGGCGATTCCGGAATTACCCGAGGTCGCTCCAGTTGCTGCGCCAATTGCCCCCGAGGTCCCAGCGGTGCCCGAGGTTGTCGCTCCGGCTCCTGTTCCAGTAGCCCCCCCTGCCCCACCATCCTCCGATGATCCTTACTTTGTTGATGATTCTGCCAACCCAAGGCTTTTTGTTGTGCGTGGGCAAAAGCCAAAGGTTGAATATCCGATTCTTTCAGGTCTTAACTTTGTTGGTAGGGCTGATGACAAACCTGTTGATATTGATTTGGAAGACCAGGAAAATCCTGAGCGTGTATGGGCCAGTAGGCAGCATGCTGTCATTGAATTTGAAAACAACAAGATCACCATTGAGGATCTTAACAGCTCAAATGGAACTTTCTTGAATAGGAACAAGATTTATCCCGGCCAGAAAATGCCTTTGAAAGCCAACGACATGATCCAGATTGGTAATATTCAATTGAAGGTCATGGTTTAATTGCCGCTTGGTAATTGGTGCTCTGGCGCAGTTCGGATAACAACGACTGCGCCATTCGTTTGAATCTTCTAGCTTGGTTAGTGTGAGTAATAGTAATCATGATGACTTGCCCCAAGTGTTCAAGAGCCAATCCACAAGAAGCTGTTTATTGTTATTTTGATGGATTTGTCCTTGGTGGTGCCGCTGCGGGAACAGGCCCTCTGGCCATCAACAGCCTAAGGTTCCCGAGTCCTTTTGTTTTCATGAGTGGTAGGTCATGTCTTAATTTTGATGACCTCGCGATAGCCTGTCACGAAGAATCCAAGCCCGCCGCTGACATGTTGAAACAAGGTTTTCTGGAGTCATTTCTCGCAAGCATCGGGCGAGTTGATTTATCAATGGCTGCCAAGGAAGCTGCGAAGTTTCCTGATGCCTCCAGAGGCTTGGATGAATTACTGGGTAAATTTCCGTCATCCGTGTTGTCTGAAGCAAGGCTCAATCTTTCCTCGCAGGACATAAATCTTGGGGTTTTAAGCAGGACTGCGAAAAGAGACCTTAAAATCACCATCGAGAATGGTGGAATGCGGCTGCTTTATGGTTCGATCACTTCCGATAGTCCATGGCTAGTGATTGGTGATTCTGGGACCGCATCCGTTAAACATTTTCAAACCAAGGGTGAATTGACGGTACCGCTTCGGATTGTCCCTGAAAAATTAAGGTCCTCTGACAAGCCACTTGTTGCCAAGCTTAAGATTGATTCCTCTGGTGGAAGTTCGGTGGTGATGGTTCGTGCTGAGGTTCCTGTTGTTCCGTTCCAGTTGGTTCCGCTTTCCGGTGCTGTGTCACCAAAACAAATCGCATCGAAAGCCAAGGCAAATAGCAAGGAAGCCGCGATTCTCTTTGAAAATGGCTCTGTGGCAAAATGGTATGAAAGTAATGGATGGTCCTATCCTGTCCAAGGGCCAAGTGCGTCCGGTTTGGGTGCAATTCAGCAGTTTTTTGAGGCTTTGGGCCTAACACCGCCACCCAAGACATTCATCAACCAGACCGTGATTAATCTCGCTGGTGACCCCGGTCAGGAGTTGGCTTTTGAATTGACTGTTGGCACTGAAGAGAAGAGGCCTGTTTTTGCGCATGGTTTTGCCGACCAGTCCTGGATAACTGCAAAAAACCCAAGATTGACCGGTAGTAGTGCTGTGCTTGGATTTGTGATTCCTCAAGTGCCTGAGCGTCCTGGGGAATTGTTGGTTTCAAAAATAGTTGTGACATCCAATGGCAACCAGAAGTTTCTTGTGCAGGTAAATGTGCAGGTTTCAGGGAAATATGTGCCTCCAAGATTCGAACCCTCTCCCGAGTTGGTTTTCACTAAGCAACCTGAAGTTGTCCCCAATGCGCCTCCCCCAACCGCCATTCCCGAAGCGGATGACACAATCAAGGTTGACCCGAGTTTGAGAAAAGGTGGAAAAGCGACAAAGTCTTCCGTGCCCCTGGTACATCTTTTGCCGTTTGCTGGGTTGGTATCGTTGATGGTTATTTTGTTGATTGCCGATGCGATTGGAATTGGGAGTGGTGGCAAGACCGAAAGTGGGACTAGTATTGCAAAAAATGAAAATCCCCAGAGTGGCCTCGGGTACTCATTCGATGTTGATAAGAAATCTGTTTTGAAACTTGATTATGGCCACAAACCAAAGGCCAGGAATTTTAGGTTTGGGCTAATTTCCGCTGATAAAAAGGATCCCAAGGACCCCTCGAAAAACCTCAGGCTCACCTTTGATCAGGAAGGTGATTCAAACAATACCCGAATTAAAATTGATGACAGGGAATTTTTGTTCGCCCATGCAATGAAAGAGGTTCGGGTTATCGAAGACAAGGAAGACACCAAGAGGCGTGCTTGGCGGGTTTCCTGTGATTACCTTATTGGCGGAGAAAGAATAAAGGTGACCCAGTTTATTCAAATTGTGCCGGGTAGTCAGTCTGGAGATTTGGATACTTGTCTTGTCCGTTATACCGTTGAAAACAAGGGGAAGAACAAACATAAGATCGGTCTCAGAATGATGCTGGATACTTTTATTGGTGGTGAGGATGGTGTGCCTTTTGTGGTTCCTGGAACAGATGGATTTGTGACAAAATTCACGGAGTTCACGCAGAAAGACATGCCGGACTATATTGAAGCCTTGGAAAACCAAAATCTTGATAGCCCTGGGGTTATCGCGCACCTTGGGTTAAAGGGATTCCAGCTTCCTGATTGTGAACCGGAGGCTTTGTACAAGCTTTTATTGGGTGAAAATCCAGGGAACAAGGAGTTTTCCTATGATGCTGACCCTTCAGAACTTGCACCCAAAAAAGGCAAGGATGGATCCAGGTTTACTGATTCGGTCGTATTTCTTTATTGGAACGAGAGGGATACTAATCCGGGTGAGGTTAGGGATTTTGTATTTAGTTACGGACTGGGTGAGATTTCTAAGCCAGATGGTAGTTCTGGTGGAAAACTTTCAGTCACCATTGGGGGTAACACCAACGCTGGAAAATCTTTCACACTCACGGCATTGGTTAAGGATGCGGTCAAGGACCAAAAGGTTGCCATAGTTTTGCCTGAGGGGGTTAGTCTTGCATCTGGTGAAACCAAGGAAAAGTCAATTGTTGAGGTGGATCGCGCGACTCAGATGTCGCAGGTTTCCTGGAAAGTCAGCGCATCAAAAGCTGGTGTGTTTTCATTGAAAGTCGCAAGCGGGCAATTTAGTTCGCAGGCCAAAGTCAATATTCGTGAAGCTTCAAGTAGTTTGTTCAGGTAAACGGATCAACGTCCCATGAGTTTTAATTTGTTTCTTTATTATTGTGCGATATTTGGCGCCTACGCGGCGTTAAGCGCGGCTTTCATTTCCAGGCTCGCCACCCACTCGATCGGATCTGAGCTTGTCCAATCCATAATTGATGGTGCTTTGGTTGGTGCGTTTATTTCCTTTGCTGTCGGGGCTTTGGATACCATCTGGAGCACGGGAAAATCAGATATCAAGAGGCTTGTTATACGATCCATGGGTGCCGGCTTTGTCGGGGTGTTTGGCGGTGTGCTCGGCGGGGTGGTTGGATCTCTTATCGTTAAAATTACTGGTGTCCAATTCTTTGTCTTGGCTGGCTGGACCATTTCAGGATTGTTGATTGGTTTGTCACTAGGGTTGTTTGACCTGGTGTATGCCCTTGCGACAAAATCGACTCCTCCCCATGACAACAAAATCAAAAATGGCCTCATGGGAGGGGCCTTTGGTGGATTTCTTGGTGGCGCTTTCTTTCTGTTCTTCAAATTAAGCCTGGGTGCCATATTTGGAAGGGAAAATCTGCTTAGTGCAAGTGGGCTGGGTTTTGTTGCCTTGGGCGCTTCGGTTGGTTTTTTTATAGGTTTAGCCCAGGTCGTGCTCAAGGAGGCTTGGGTCAGAGTCGAGGCGGGTAAGCGGATAGGCAAAGAACTTATTCTATCAAAGCCTGAAACTTTTTTTGGAAGAGCTGAAACCTGTGATATAGGTTTGTTTGGTGACAATACTATTGAAAAGATTCACGCCAAGGTTCTGATGCAAAAAAACCGTTATCTGATTGCAGATGCCGGAAGTGTTTCAGGTACTTTTCTAAACGAACAGAAAGTTACCAAGCCGATGGAACTCAAGGCTGGTGATATGATAAGGCTGGGAAGTTATATTTTAAGGTTCAACGAGAAACCCGGAAAAAAGAAATAAGTTCCAGGAGTTCCCGGGTTCAAAAATAAGGTTTAAATCATGCCGATTGTCTTTGGTTGCCCTAAATGCAATACGAAAATGCAGCTTCCTGATAACGCTGTTGGAAAAAACTTTGGTTGCCCATCGTGCAAGACTCCTTTCACTGTTCCAGCATCAGCGGCGCCCTCCAGTCCCTCCAATCCTTCGGTTAATGTTGCGGCGACCAATAAGCCGCCTGTTTCACCCGGGTCGAGTCCCGCGGCAGCTCAACCTCCTAAATCCGCTCCAAGTCAAGTTGCTTCCAAGCCAGCCGCTGCTGTTAGCGGGCCGGTGAATTGTCCCGCATGTACTGCCCAGCTTCTTCCCGGGGCGATTTCTTGCATGGATTGTGGCTATCTTTTACAAGCTGAAAGCACATTGGCTGAGGGCGATGGTGTTAGCCCTGCAATTTGCACCAATCCTGTGTGTGGAGCGGCAAACCCACCTGGGGAAAGAAATTGCCAGCGTTGTGGCCAGGTCCTTCCCTTTGCTGCCGGGCATTTGATTAATAATCGTTATCGAATTGAAAAACAATTGGCGATAGGTGGATTCGGTGCGGTTTACCTCGCCACTGACACCAAAGAAGGAAACAGGCCTGTCGCAATCAAGGATATGATCTGTGAAGATCCTGGAGAATTCGACATCAGGTTGAATTTTTTCAGGCGCGAGGCCGATATCCTTAAATCTTTGAATTCAGTTCCAATTGTTCCGAAAGTTTATGATCTGATTGAACAAGGTGAAAGGGCCTATCTAGTGCTTGAATTCATCAAAGGCAAGGATTTGATGAAGATACTTGAGGCAAATAATCATTCGCCCTTTCCCATTGAGAGCGTTGTAGAGTGGGGCCGGAATATTTGTGATGTGCTTCAGCATATGCACTCCCAGGTCCCACCCTTGGTCCATCGGGATTTGAAGCCAGAAAATGTCATGTTGCTCGAGGATAAAAAATCAATCAAGATGATCGATTTTGGTACTGCAAGAGATCTGGGGAAAAATCAAAAAGACAGACATGCTGCAAAAACCAAGGTTTACACGGAAGGTTATGCACCATTGGAGCAAATTGCTGGCAAGCCAGAACCCAGAAGCGACCTTTTCGCGCTTGCATGTACTCTTTATCAGTTGGCGACGGGTAAGGCACCTGAAGGATCGGTGACTGTTCATGAAATCGACCAATTATTGAAGGATTCATCCAACCCTATTCCTGCCCAATCAAAATGGCTGTTTGAGATGATCAAGGTCAATTTGAATGAAGACCCAAATGAGCGTTACTATAGCGCGCGTGAAATCAAGGCAGACTTGGAGAAAAAGCAGGTAACCAAGGAAATTCCATGTCCCAAATGTGCTGCGATGAATAAAGTCCGTCAGCCTTTTTGTGGTAAATGTGCAGAGCCTTTGACGGATTCCACCCCACCTTGTTATTACTGTGGAAAAAATAACAGGATGGGAAGCAGATGTTGTATTCATTGCGGCAATCGGCTTCGATAAATCAGATACACAAGTTGTTAGAATTTTGAGGTGATTTTTAATGTATACCGACCCTTCTTCATCTGGTGCCAACGATCCTAGTGCTGAATTACAGGGTGATGTGCCATTTGCAATGCCGGTTGAAAACATTGAACAATTGGATCAAGACTCCATTCCAATGGCATTGCCTGTTGATGTAGAGGCGCTTGCGACCCCGGTGGAGCAAGTTGAATTGCCGGTCCCATCGATACCGGGCAATATGGAGGATTTATCCTCACAGGGTGGTCCCAAAGTTGAAACAAAAATTGTTCTATGCAAGGTGTGCGGGGCCCAAAGAATTCCTGAGCATGGTTCCTGTCAAGATTGTGGTTATTATTTTACCGAGGCTGATCTCGCAGCAGGGCAGGATCCACAGTCCAATATGGGTTCCAGCGTTAATATTTCCGATGTACTGGTTGCGGGTAAATACAAGCCTTTAAAGTTGATTAGAGAGTTTGCTGGTGTGAAAGTCCATGAAGGAATCGATGCCTCAGTTTCCGGGGGCACGGTTAATGTCTTGATTTATTCGCAGGCCGCTGAAGAGGAGAAGAAAGAGGCTGAAAATGCTCCTGTGGATCAGCCGGCTCAAAATGATGAGGCAGATGATTTTTTGCCAAGTTTTGATGATGCATTGCTCTCCGGGACGAGTGCTATCGAAGTGACCAGCGAAATGCCTAAATTGCTGATGTGGCCAAATTTAGGTTGGCTCAGGTCTACTCTTGATTCGGCGGGCTCTCCCGGGTTACCTAAAGTGATTTTTGGTGGATTGGAAAATTCGGTTAATTATCTCGTTCTTGAAGTGCCTTCTGGTAAAGACCTATGGCAGGTCTGGGATGATGAAAACGAAAATGCCAGTGTAAGGTTTAATTATCTTCAAGACTTGGCTCGGGTTTTAATGTCATTGCATGGCGTTGGTGCTTTTCTTGAGTTTGTTCGTCCTGAAAGCGTCGTGGTTTCTAGTGACGGAAAATTAAAACTCAAAGATGTTCTTGAAATACTTCCTCTTCCTCTACCTCCCGGCAGTCCTGTTCGCGGAACCCTCTACACACCACCAGAGTTGATGTCGGGCAAAGGATGCACCTCTCCAAAATGTTCTCTCTACAGTTTTGGAGCTTTAATTTATTCCTTGGAAATGCTTCATCGCGAATTAAGTGAGAATGATTTTGAAAAACCAGGAGTTCCCAAGCCCTTCATTCCAAGATTTCCAGATATTCATCCTGGGTTCGGCAGACTGATTTCCAAGACATTTCGTGCCGAGGTGTTTGCACGGTTCCCCACAGATGAGGCTGGTCGGGATGATAAAACGGGATTCAGTGAGCTTTTGGCAACACTGGCAACTGTGGGCAGAAGCTTGGATAGGTGCAGGCTTGAAATAGCAAGCTGGACTACAACTGGCATGGTTCGCACGGGTAATGAGGATGCTTTTGCGCTTATGCATGCCACAGAATCTAGGCAGGATGACCTGACTGATTCAGCATTGGTGTTTTTGGCGGATGGCATGGGTGGTTATGAGGCCGGTGAGATTGCCGCTGCTATGACGATGCAGATCCTTAGGCAGAATTTAACCTTGCATAAGCAATTTTCACAATTTGCTGGTGGATCGGCTTTTACCAATGACGCAAGCAGTCCGCCACCAAAGGGAGAGACGCACGGCCCAGCGGATCTTGATATTGAGGCATGTAAACAATTGTTCAAAGCCGCCCTTAAAGAGGCTAACCGGCAGATTTTTTCCGCATCCCGTGCTCCGGGTAGTAAGAGGCGCGGCATGGGTTGCACGGCTGAAGCAGCTTATATTGATGGAAAAAACTTGGTTGTTGGTCATGTCGGAGATAGCAGAGTTTATCATCTTTCCCAGGGTGAGTTGGTACAGGTCACACGGGACCAGACTTTGGTCAACAGGTTGGTGGAGCTTGGAAGTATCACCGCTGAAGAGGCGGAAGATCACCCAAGAAAAAATGAACTTCAGCAGGCCATAGGTGGTCAACCGGATGTCGAGGTGGGCTTGTATCATTCCAGGCTCCATCCCGGTGACTGGGTTTTTGTTTGCTCAGATGGATTGACCAATCACATATCAAATGATGATCTCAAGACCATGTTGTTGAACGAGGCGCAATCCGCACAAATGGCTGCCAGAAGGTTGGTAAATCTTGCTAATATTGAAGGTGCCACAGACAACGCAACCGTGGTTGTTATTCGTTGTACCTAGTTGAAAACCCATCCGTTGGTTATATTTCTTGACAGATACAAACCGTATGGACTATAAATAGACTGATCGGTCTAAACGGTTTGGGTTTCATTAATGAATCAGCCTCGCATTGATATTTCATTTATCCGCAAAGAGCAGATTGTAGATGCTGCTGTTTGCGTGATTTCACAGCAGGGCCTTCAGAATTTCTCGCTATCTGAAATTGAAAAAAAAGCGCGTATGAGTCGTGGCCAGCTTACTTATTACTTTCCCGCCAAGGAGGATATTCTTCTTGCTGTTTTTGATCGTTTTCTCTTTTTAATGCAGTTGGATTTCCAAGTTCAGGACAAAAAGACAGGTAAACCTTCAACTGATAAACTCCAGGGCCTTGACCGCATTTGCAGGGTTATTGAAAATGTTCTGGCAAGGCCCGTGGAGGGTGATGGGTTTCATGCTTTGCAATATACATTTCTTTCGCAGATTTCCCACAGGTCTGATTTCAGGGCAAGACTCAGCGCACTTTATGAGGAATGGCGATCCAAATTGAACGATGACTTGATTCAGGAAATTGGTGCTGATACCGGTTCTCTGGATTTAAGAAATCTTGCGACTTTGATTGAGGCTGTTTTGCACGGTTTATCTATTCAAAGGGCGGCAGATCCGGCCGCATTTGATCCGAAAGTCATGATGGGTTTGGTTGTGGATGTGATTCTTACTTATATGAAATCAAAGTTTGGCTTAAATAAAAGAATCAAAAAAATAATTTTTGAAGGAGTTAAAACATGAACATTCTTAATAACCCCCAAACAACCACCAAAAACACCGCCAGTTTGGAAGAGCGTGTAAAGTCTCTCAAGATAAGTAATGTCGTGGAAATGCAAGGGACTAAAAAATCCACCATTTTTGCATGGGGACTTTGTTTTATCATGATGTTTGTCGCGGGATTGATGACTTGGCGAAGTTATAAGATCACACCTGCCGCATTGGATTCAACTCCGCAAAAAACGGTATCTCAGGTGAATAATTCCACAGGTTCCGATTCCGTGAAAACGGTTCGTGAAAACACCCAGCCTGGAGCTGTCAAGGGTAAGGAAAATATCGTCCTTGAAGCCAAGGGGTATGTAGTTCCTGTCCACCAGATTCAAGTTAGTCCAAAAGTTCCCGGGATGATTGAGAAACTTTATGTTGAGGAAGGGAAAAGGGTGAAAAAGGGAGATGTTCTCGCGGTGCTTGAATCGATTGATTATAAGGCGGATTTCGAAAAAGCAAAAGCTGTGTTGCAGGTGGCGACCCAGCGAAAGCTCGAGATCAAAAATGGTAACAGGCCCGAAGAGATTGAGCAGTCAAAACAGGAATATCTGGAATGCCTTTCAAATCTTGAGCAACTAAGGGGTGACCTGGTTAGGAATCGCAAATTGACCGGGTCAGCTTCACTTTCCCAGCGCGAGATGGATGTTGCCTCTTATAGTTTTGAGGGTATGGAACGAAAATGCAGTAAGTTGAAGTTTGCTTATGATCTAATGGTCAAGGGGCCAAGGGAAGAAAAGCTCAAGGTGGCTGAAGCTGAGGTTGATCAGGCCGCTGCGGAACTGGTAAAGGCCCAGTGGAGATTGAACAACTGTGTTATCACCGCTCCTGTTTCAGGTGTGATTCTGACAAAAAAATCAGAGGAGGGAAATATCATCAATCCCGCGGCTTTTAATATTTCAGCCTCCCTTTGTGAAATGGCGGATCTCACCGATCTTGAGGTTGATCTTTCCATCCAAGAGCGGGATGTTGCTTCAGTTTTTAAAGGACAAAAGTGCATGGTAATGCCTGAGGCCTTCCAGAATTTCGCCCCTTTTCTAAAACTTCATCCGAAAGGTTACGAGGGCGTGGTTTCAAGGTTGATGCCGATTGCTGACAGAGGAAAAGGTGCGATCCCGGTTCGTGTTAAAATCAGAGTTTCTCCTGAGGAGGAAGGTGTTTATTTAAAGCCGGACATCGGGGTCATTGTGGCTTTTATGAAAGATCAAGATTCAAAATAATTACTTCACAAGGAAGATTATGCCTGAAAATATTGTTGTTCGGGTTGAAAATTTAACGAAGAGTTTCAGCCGGGGCAGTGAAAAAATCTCCGTTCTTGAGCAACTGACCCTGGAGGTTGAATCAGGGGAGTTCCTGGCCCTGATGGGGCCCAGTGGTTCTGGTAAAACCACTTTGCTTAATATAATCGCTGGGTTGGACACTCCCACGACAGGGACAGTCACAGTTGGCAAAAACTTAATAAGCCAAATGAGTGAGTCGATGCTTGCATCCTGGAGAACGAGGCATGTGGGTTTCGTATTCCAATTTTATCATCTTCTTCCGGTTCTAACCGCATACGAAAATGTGGAACTTCCGCTTTTACTTTTGCCGATGTCCCGGGCACAGCGCAAAGCCCAGGTCATGAATGTTCTGGACCTGGTTGGTTTGTCATCAAGAATAAACCATATCCCAGGCCAGCTTTCCGGTGGACAGCAGCAGCGAGTTGGCATTGCCAGGGCCATAGTTACAGATCCCGAACTGATTGTTGCCGATGAACCTACTGGGGATCTGGATTCAAAATCAGCGGATGAGATTCTTGATTTGATGGGTGTTCTGCAGAAAACCCTGGGAAAGACAATCATCATGGTAACCCATGATCCCAGGTCCGCCGCAAGAGCCCAAAGAGTTTTGCATCTAGAAAAAGGCAAGCTTGTGAAGGATTCCAGGAACTTTTCTTATGTCGCGGGTAATGCCGGTAATTAAGGGTGGATAGCATGAATGATCTTGAGAAGTATCTTTTGGAATTTCTGGACAATCCTGCTCGTCTAGGGGCATTGGTTTTGTTTCTGATGATATCGCTCGCGGTTTTTGTTTTTGCTGGAAGCTATTTGTTTTATATTCGCCTGATGTTTTTAAATCTTAGAAGAAACATAATACGCACCAGTCTAACCGCGATAGCGTCGATAGTGCTTGTTTTTGTGGTGACATTGGTTTGGACTGTGCTGTGGTTCTTGAATCTGGTCACATCGGAAAAGGCCAAGGATTTCAAGGCGATTGTCACGGAAAAATGGCAGATTCCCAGCCAGATGCCCTACGCATATGAAGCAAGCCTAGCGGAGGGTGCCCCCTCTCAAGAGGGCGATTATAAGATTGATAAAAGCAAGGACTCGATGACTTGGCAGTTTTACGGTGCGACAATTGATCCCGAAAAAAAAACAAGGGATAACATTATTTTCTTCTTCAGCATGGAACCCATGAAGATGACGAAGATGATGGATGGTATGGAGGAATATAGCGCTCAACAGTTGGATCAACTGAATAAACTTTGTGAGGAAATGGTCAAGGACAAGCGCAAGATCATCGTTGGCACTGAAAGGTTGCAGGCTATCAACAAAAAAATCGGGGAACGAGTCAAACTTACAAGTTTCAATTACAAGGGTATCGACCTCGAGGTGGAAATCATCGGTACTTTTCCCGAGGGTAGATATAATCAAAGTGCGATTCTTAACCGGGATTATTTGAATGATTCGATTGATGATTACAATCGAAAAAATCCGGGTTCAAAACATCCCATGACAAACCGCAATCTGAACCTTGTTTGGATCAGGGTTCCGGACAAGGATGTTTTTCAAAAAGTTGAAAGGCAGATCTCGGAATCCCCCTCTTTCACCAGTCCCGCGGTGAAGGTTGAGACCGCCTCTTCAGGAATCTCCACATTTCTTGACGCTTATCGTGATTTACTTTGGGGCCTTCGATGGATTTTGGCACCTTTCATACTTGCAACCATGGCACTTATCATCGCGGTTGCAATTAGCATCAGTGTTAGGGAAAGAAGGAAGGAGATCGCTGTGATGAAAGTAATTGGATTTACCCCCATACAGATTCTTTTCCTGGTGCTTGGAGAATCAGTGATGGTCGGGGGGTTAAGTGGATTGTTTAGTTCCACCGCCACAACCATGGTCATAAACAATGTTGTTGGTGGAATAAAATTTCCAATTGCATTTTTCCCTATTTTTTTGGTTCCCCTTGATGCCATATGGTGGGGACCGGTTATTGGAATCGGTACCGCGCTTGCTGGAAGCCTTCTTCCCTCACTATCTGCCTGCAGGGTCAAGGTTTCCGAGGTGTTTGCGAGAATTTCCTAATGTGCTGGGGTTTTAAATGACTTTTTTTTCATTACTTGCGACAACGCTTGTTTCGGTAGTTGGGTTCAGCATATTGCTTGCCCTGATTGGAAAAGTCCCAATTAATTACAGCCTGAGAAATCTTGTTGTCCGTTGGCCAATTTCCCTGATGACCGCGCTTGCGTTTACCATGGTGATAGGTGTTTTGATTGTTATGCTTGCATTTGTGAATGGTATGTACAAATTGACTGAAAGCAGTGGCCATCCTGAGAATGTAATCATTCTTTCAGATGGAGCTACTGACGAGATATTCAGTAATCTCGGTTATAGTGATGTAAGCGAGGTGGAATTTAATCCCGGAGTGAGCAGGGATGACACAGGTAAGCCGCTAGCAAGCTGGGAAACTTATGTGATTGTGAACCAGCCAATTCCCCCGCATGCGAGGGTTGGTGACCGCCGCAGGCGATTCATTCAAGTCAGGGGAATATTGGACCCCGAAAGATCCGGGAAGGTTCATCATCTTGTCTTGAAGTCTGGAGACTGGTTTTCCACCGGTGAATCCGGCGGTGGGGTCAGGGAAGTCGTCGTGAACGAAGCGGGCAAAGAGCCCAGGAAAGTGAATGCCACCGAAGCGGTTTTGGGTCAGGGAATCGCCAGGGAAATTGGTCCTGATTACATGAAACCCAGCCTTGAAGTTGGTGATGTGTTTAACATGGGTGATAAGTACTGGGTTGTATCCGGAATAATGGATTCGGGCGGCTCCACTTTTGACTCTGAAATTTGGGCCAAATGGAAGACTGTTGCCGAAAGATTTGGCAAAGTGACATACACCACTCTCGTGATCAAAACAGAAGACAAAAATGTTGCCGCTGCCACAGCCAGTGACATTGTGAAAAATTTCAAAAAAGCGGCATTACAAGCTTTTGTCGAGACCGATTACTATGACAAGTTAAATAACACGAACAAACAGTTCCTGGTTGCGATTTTGTTTGTTGCCGCTGTAGTTGCGATTGGCGGTGTTTTTGGAATCATGAATACCATGTTTGCAGCGATAAGCCAGCGAAACAAGGATATTGGTGTGTTGAGGATTGTTGGATTCGCACCTTGGCAGATACTTGTTTCCTTTTTTCTTGAAGCCATAATTCTCTCATTTTTTGGGGGAGTCCTTGGCTGCGTAGTCGGTAGTTTTGCCGATGGGTTTACTGCAAGTAGTATCATGAGTAGCGGCGCTGGAGGTGGTAAAAATATTCTTCTAAGGCTAACCGTTGATATGAAATTGATTTTTAGCGGGATTTTGTTCGCTGTGGCGATGGGGATGGTGGGGGGATTTTTGCCCGCGGTTTCGGCCATGAGAATCAAACCGCTGGAATCTCTCCGCTAAATGGTGATTTAATCTCCCGGCATGCAATTGTTAGGATCTCCAAGGTGGTCCCATTCGAATTGATTTCTGTTCCGAAATTCACATAGACAATACTTTTTGAAATGTCTGTTTGGGTTTCATTTCTGAAAATACTCACTGGCACAACCGGGATTTTTAACTCCTTAATGATCTCAAGCACACTCGCAACCCAAGGAGACTTGAGGGAAATTGAAACGGCATGATTCTTTAAGATATTCTTGCGGATTCGCTGGATAATTTGATCTGTTGGGAGCGTTGTACTTTCGTGGGATGATGACCAGGCGAGGTTATGTTTTTTTGCAAGTCTGTTTATGATTGATGGCAAATCGCCCGATGCGGGATTAGGGTTAAATACATTTCTCGGAGTTCTGTCAGTAGCAGAAATTATTAAAAAGGGATCCTCAGGATTATTTCCTTCATGCACAATCAGCAAAGGACCATGGCCCTTAAGATTATGCAGGCCGTGGGCCCTCAATGTGTACCTTGAAAAAAAATATCCCCAGAGAATGGTTCTAAGAAACAAATCAGGCATTCGAATTCTTATTATAAATAAAGTTGCAAGGGCGAATGAGGCCGCCACAAAAAAGAGATATCTAGGGAGAAAGTGATTGTTGAACACCAAGGGTTGTGGCTCACTTTTTTCATACAGTTTACGGTGTTCAACTCCATCAAGGATGTAGGATTTTTCAATTACTTTGGCACCGACCTTTACATTTTCTGAGAAGTTGTCAATCGATGACTTTGGGGAATTAACAATAGTTTTCTCGGTTTTATCACCCGTTTCACCATAAGTGATTATTTCGTAACTAAAGGGCCTACCATTTTCAAATTGGATTGAATTGACAGTTCCCTCAGCGATTTTAGTGAGTTTTATTTCAGGACAAATGCCGGTAAAATGGGCGGTTTTTACGATGATGAAAAACAAAAATGAAGCCAGTATCGCCCCTGTTACATTGATTAGGTTGCTGGTTGCAATCACATCGCCCTTGCTGGATTTGGGCGCGCGATCTTGTAATAGGGTGAACAGTGGGACCACATAAAATCCTGTGAAAAAACCGGTTGCAATTATGAAAGAAACCAAAAAGTTAATATGGTCTAAAAGCAAGGCTTCCGCTAAAAAACCAACCATCATTCCGAAGAGTCCGATGGGGATAAGCCCCATTTCAATTTTTCCACCAGAGAGGAATCCCACAAGTGGACTGCCAAATCCAATTCCAAGTGCCACCATTCCAACTATCACACTTGTTTCCTGTTCAGACCATCTGGGTATTTGGGACTCGCCATGCATGTAAATTGTGGCTCTGCTGAATGCCACGATAAATGTGAAAAAGGCAATGCCAATCACCGCTATAGCAAGTGGTCTGGATCGGAACATTTCCCTGAGATTCGCGTAAACAGGCTGGTAAATATAGGGTGGGAATTTTCGGGTGGGATTTGCAGGAGGTATTTTTTCTATCCAAAAGCTTGCTATGGCACCAATCAGGGCGAGGATACAAAGTATTATCCCAATCCAATATTCCTGCCCCTTGAAATGATAGGATAAAACACCACCAAAAACCGTTCCCATGATTACCGCAAGGAACGATAAGGATTCAAGGATGCCATTACCTTTGGAAAGCATGTGAGATTTTAAAATTTCCGGCATCACCCCATATTTGGCAGGAACAAAAAAGGCACTGTGCATTCCCATCAAAAACACAGTGGAAAGAACCAGCCAGGGCCCTTCTTTAAAATCCTGAACACCCAGCCAAAATCCGAGCAACGCAACAGCGGTGATAATCACCTCGGCTATTTTCCAAAAAACCAAAGACTTTTGCTTGCTATATCGATCTGCAAGATAACCTGCCAATGTGCAAAAAATAGCCCAAGGTGCGTAAAACAGGATCGGCATCAAGGAAATCGCCTGTGCTTCATTTAAGATTGATTTGTTTATCGCAAAAAACATGGCTGATGCATGAATTGCCTGGTCATTAAATGCAGCTAGAAATTGAGCAATCAATAAGGCAATGAATGTACGGGATTTAAGCGTATTCGATGGCTGGAAGGTTTGAGAATTTTCTGGTTCGTTCAGCCCGGTTGACATATCTTCCGCCGTTTTGTGACTTTTTCATATATACATTTCAATTGAGTAGTTATACCAATACTAAGGGCGTAAAAAAGCTAAAATTTAGGCTTTTGGTCAAGAGGATGAAAGCGCCAGGTATCGTTCCTTGAGGTTGACATAATTATTTTGGTTTGGAGTGATGGAGTTCCTGGCCATATCCGGATTTGCATATCCATCGACCATAATGTCCATACCCAGTTGTTTTCCCCAAGAGATTATTTCTGCGTATTTTGACTTACGATAACCAGGTGTAACTAGTCTTATTTTTTCTGATCCGTTCAAATTATAGTCATTGCCTTCGAACCATCTGGTGATTTTCGAATTTTGTTTTGTTGAAAATAAAAGGTCTTTAGTCTTTAAATGAATGTATGAAATGGTTGTGCGTTTTATACCCTTATTCGCAAGAGATTCCAATAGCGGGAAAAGGTTTGACTTGGAGTCGTTCAATCCAGGGATGAGAGAATCTATGGAGACTTCAAAAGGGATTCCTAAGTTTTTTAGAGTATCCAGTTGTTTAAGTCTGTTGCTTGGTGATGGGGAAAATGGCTCAATTGATTTGGCGATTCGATCACTCAGGGTGTTAAACGGAAGAAGTAATTGAACTTTCTCCTCCATATAAAGCAAATTTTCAAATAATTCCAAATCCAAGACCGCCCGTGTTTGAAACCAGATCTTAAAACCTTTTTCAATCAGGTGTTTTCCTAGAGATATAGCGCTCCTTTTTATTTTTTCACAAGGTGCGAATGGTTCACAGGTTTGTCCAATTAAAATTGAAGTTTGCTTGGCTTCAATCGCCTGAGTTTCCTTAATTGCTTTTGCTTCGATATTTTCACTCAAAATATAATCAAGTAATTCAAAATCAGGTTTAAATTCAGGGTGAAAAGGTTGAAAGGGGCAGTTTTTAGTTAAATTTATTCCGTAGATTTTAGACCGTGAGGTGTCTAAAACATGAAACAAAATTTGGTCCGTAAGGTTTTGGGTGCGAACTTCCGGTGGTTTTTCAAAACCAGACCCGGCTGTGAAAAATTGAAGAGATATACCTTTTTTAAATTTGACCATCCTGGCCTCGGGTAAAGTTAAAATGTTTGATTCATGTCCTAATGGTAAATAAGAATTTAAAATTTAAAAGCTTAGCAGGACAATAACTGAGCTTTAAGCTAGCTCAGCTGAATATGATGAGCATTTGGAAGGTAATTTTTATTACGAAAGAGTGAAAAAGAGACTGTTTTTGATCCTTTTTTTACGCAAAAGGCTTAGAATTCTATTAAAATCGATATATTTAATACAAACCGGTTAAATTACCAAAGTTCCCTATATTTGTTATGATGTGGTTGTGATACTGTTGTAAAAGTTTTAGTTGATGCATTTTGTTGCAAGTAGGTAATGCAGAACTAAGTGTAAAGTAATTTTGTTAGATAGAAAAATTCATGGATGCGATTGATCAATTTTTGATGGCGGTCAAATCAAAATCTCTTCACCTAGGGAGGTTTTTAGGTTTGTTGAATTTATTGGTTGCCTACAAGATTATCGATGAGGGTGGTCATGTGGTCTCTAATGGATTGACTATCAAGCAGGTTTCAGAGAAATTAAAAAAGAACCGTTGGAGTCCGGAGGATGTTGAAACTCTGGGTCTTAAATATTGCGATTTGCCCCAAAGAGATCGATTGAGATTTTGGTATGTTGCCCTCGTGAGGGCGGGCATTGGTGGAACTAAAGCGGTCATGGAAGCTGATACATTGGCCAAAGCCGTGAAAAAGATTGGCTACGAAGCCACCTTGCCCCAAAAGAATTAATGAGTTCTTTCTTCCTTGTGATTGACCCATCATTAAATCCCATTTATATTTCATATAAGAGTGATGATTTTTTAACATGATCCGAATTTGTTCGAATCTTTTGGAGAAGCAATGAACAGCAATGAACAAGCCCACCATAATCCTTTGATTCAACCTGACGCGATGCGCATGTCATTCGCAGATTTCGCGGAAATTCATGGCAAGAAAATCATAGGAATTGCTGTTCCATTGGTGTTGTTGATCGCGGTTTATTTAACCACTTCCAAAATTTCGCGAAATGCGATTGAAGAAGAATCAAAACGATGGTCTGACCTTGGAATGCTCCAGCAATCAGCGGATCTTCAGGCTTTTGCAAAGAACAATTCCGGCACACCCCAGGCTTCGATTGCCAAAGTTGAGGCTGCAAGGGTTTTGCTTGCCCAAGGTTTGACCCTTTTCGCAAGCTCGAATGCCGAAATGAAAAAAGAAGCTTCTAACAATATTGAAAAAGCCATTGAGCTTTATGATGATGTGATCAAAGATCCGTTGTTGAACCCCGAATTGAAAGCCCAAGCTTTATTGAATACTGGGAAAGCGCATGAGGCTTTGAGGCATTTTGACAAGGCCAAAGATTATTATACCCAGGCTAGTTTGTTAAAAGACAATACAGCCGCGGGGAAGCTTGCGGCAAAATACCTTGGAGAAAACCAGGTTGAATTCGCTTCCTTCTACAAGAACTTTGATTAATTAAAATGGATGACCTTGATACGCCGGATCTTGAAGATATCGATTTCGACCCTAGTGAAATCGAGAATGATCCTTCACCTACTCGTGAAATCGAGGTTCATGCCAAGATCAGGCTTGAGGGGGTTCGTCTTGATCAGTTTCTAGTGATGCAGTTTCCTGATTACAGCAGGGCGCTTGTTCAAAAAGTGATCGAAGGGGGCGGAGTCACCGTCAATCAAAAGACCGCAAAGTCCAGTTATAAAGTCAAGCACGGGGACTTTATAAAGATCGTACCCCCTGCCCCTACCCATCCCTCCCCCAAGCCTGAAAACATTCCGCTAGATATCATTTATGAAGATGAATACATGGCGGTAATCAACAAGCCGCCTAACATGGTGGTTCATCCTGCCAAAGGCCATTGGAGCGGAACTCTTGTTAACGCATTGCGCTTTCATTTCGCAACATTGAGCACTGTGAATGGTGAATATAGACCTGGAATTGTCCACCGCCTTGACCGTGATACTAGTGGTGTTATCCTGGTCGCCAAGCATGAACAGACCCATCGGGATTTATCCATGTTGTTTGAGCTTCGCAAGGTGTTCAAGGAATATATCGCGATCACCGCTGGAGTTCTTGACAGGGACAGTGACTATATCGAGGGTAGGATCGCTC